>NZ_JATABH010000005.1:0-152334 GCF_036533775.1 Vibrio sp. M260112
CTGAGGCCACGGGCGGCGAAGATGAGAATTTAGATTTTTTCTTTTTCATGCATTAAGCATGACGGCTAGAAATGATCACTCAATTAGGAATGTTGGATCAATTGCGTTAACTCACACTTTTTGTCAATGGACTGCTGGTGAACGCTTACCTTCAACAAGTTCTATTATATCGAGTCGACAGTGGGCAATAATATCAACAACGAAAGATAGAACTGGTAAAGTTAATTAATCAGCACACAGTGTAGGAGAACTAAACAATGTCCGAATATCTTAATTGCTTAATGCCAAAGCTCGACTCTCTTGTAGAAGCAAACCAAGAAGCATTATCGCTAGCAACAGAGTTGTTCGCTCAAGCTATTGTTAACGACAATATGATACAAGTATTAGGTACTGGTCATTCTCATATGATTGGTTTAGAGGGCTTTATTCGTGCAGGTGGTCTTGGCAACATCAATGCAATTTTAGACTCAGTATTGCTCACCAATGATGGCGCACTAAGAGGGTCGGCAATGGAAAAATTACCTGGGTTGGCTGAAGTCATTTGGAATAATCAGAATATTCACCCTGATGATGTGGTGATGGTTATTTCTAATTCTGGGCGCAATGCGCTTCCAATTGAATTTGCCCAAATTGCAATAGCTAAAGGTCATCGGGTTATCGCGATAACTTCAGTAGAGCAGTCATCCAAATACCCAAGCCGCCATAGTTCAGGTCTGAAACTAATGGATATTGCAGATGTCGTCATCGACAATCAGGTTCCCGCCGGTGATGGGTTGTGTCTTGTTAATGGTAAAGTGACAGGAGCATTTTCCAGCATAGCAGGCATGGTGATCATGAATATGCTGGTTGTAGAGTCTCAGAAAGAAGCGCTAAAACAAGGCGTAACACCACTTATCTTCTCTAGCCAAAATGTTGATGGTTTCGATAATGATTATGTGTATCAGCATTTTGGATCTCGATTAAAATCCATGTAACACAAATGTTCTTTTCGTCAATTAACCACTTTTGGCAAAGAGGTCACCCTCGTAATCTAGCGGTCGGATGCCAGAAACGATGGTGATCTCCTACCAATCAATTTACACAGAGTAAGCTATCCTCCATCCCAAAAGGAGTATATCTATCTTCGCTAGTCATGTTCAATGTCAAGGTATCCTTCATATTAATTTTCCATCTCTTATTGGTTTGAGACATATTACTAGAAATATAATAAGTGGAATTTAGTAAGGATGCGTCAAAATTATTTGAACTCCAAAGTTCGCTATAGTTGTTTTTTGTAGCCCCTATACTTCCTGGAATGTATTTACTACAAATACTATTGACGTGAATAAAGTTTCGACCTTGAGTTACCTTATTAGATAGTTCATAGTAATTCAAATCAACCCCATCAACAATAATCGGTTTAGGTTGGTGAAATTCAGATATTTCTCTTGTGCTAAACACAAAGTTACTCGAATCATCATAAAATTGCATGACCACAGAGCTAGTCGGAGATTCATTTAAAATAAGTTCATAGTAAAGAGAGCCGTTTTCTACGAAAAATCTATCCTTTCTAGAAATTTTCTCTTCCGTAATAACGCGAGAAGAAACACTAGTGTAATCATAATTTTCCTCAAGAGTAAAAATCTTGTACTTCAAATGATTATTTTTGGACTCGACTAATACTGGGACAATAGATGCCGGATTTAAATAACTTACACCCGTTATGTCTTTATCATCAAAATATTTACTTAAAAACTCTTGACCATAATAATCTGCAAAACCATATGTCATACCTGAATTATGATTATAACCATATCCATGAGCACTTTCATGGAATAAGGTTTTCTGAGTTCTTAGGTCAAAAGGTCTAAAAGATGCTACACCAGCTGTAATATAGTCGGTCCAAATTGACGCCCACCCCGAACTATTGGTTTGAATCTCTTCTAGATTAGGCGTACCTCCTGCCCCAACCCCCTCATTAGAATAAGGACCTGAAAGCGTTTTCAAGGTAAGTTTATGCCCCTTAACTCCCATTTTCATATAGTTTATATTCGCAACACTTTCACCATTACTAGCACAAGCGCTCGGATAATCTGTACATCCATTTTCACGATAGTATCGTAATAGTTCAGGTAAGAGAGCTTTGTGGTTAAGCGCTTTATGTAAGTTACTAGAAAGCACCCAATACACACTGCTTTGCTGAGCATCTGGGTCTGAATAGCAAGGCGTTGAACATAACTTACCTTCCTCAGAGGACATTTCTCCAGCCAAAGTTATTTGGGGTAAAAACATCCTTAACGTATTATAGAAAGAAACACTAGTAATATTTTCACTAAATAATACCTCAGACTTACTGAATGGTTGAAGCGTGATATCCATTGAAACCAAAATAGGGTTGTCATGCTCATTTGTATTGACCAACATTTTGTTAATTTTATCAGGAGTATTATTTATCACTTCAAACTGATTTGAACCTAAATCAATAATATCAACGTCATCAAATCTATAGACTTGTTTTCCATTTGAATCCAACTTAACAAAACTTTCGGTTTGTAAGACTGTAGCATCAATTAATGTTAAGCTATCATTAGTTTTATAATCAATGCTATTTACACTTAAAAACTCCCCACCATCGTTTAAAGTCCATGGATAATCTGGCATTACAACTGGAGGGGTTCCGCCATCTGTTGAAGGGTTATTATCACCATCGATAGATAGTTGCTTAACATCACTTTCCTCACTGCATGCCGATAACATAATAACTAAAATAAAAAGCATTATGTTAAAATTCACGTTCATTAATGAAACCTATATACTGTACAGAAAAGATGGTGAATAGTATTGCGGCTTACTTGTGTACTCAAGATTAACCAAAGGAAATAGGAATTTTCCTACACTTTTATTTTATAATGCTTTTATGTGTGAATCCCTGCCGAACCGCTCCAGAAGACACTGTGTTAAGTGAGTACATTCACTAACGAGGTGGACAATGACAACTAAGAAAACACGAATCAAAGCCGGGTATAGTTACTAAAATCATTCACTCAATCACTACCAAATTGAGTGAATAATTCAGAAGTGTAAAGTCAGACTAATAATGCACTGTCCGAGCAAGGGTAATAGAGTGACAACTTAAACAAAACCAGTAAAAGTTTTGCCCTTTAGAATAATAGCGTGTCAACATTATTGAGCGTTGCGCACAGCAAGATACATGTTTATAAGGCTCTCTTACTGGGTGAAACCGGTTCATTACCAACATTTTTATTGTATCTGTACACATCAGAATGCCCTTACATGTTTATATGAACTTCTTTTAGTTTTCACTTTAGCTTTTGATATCGTAGTTAAGGAACAAAGATGGTTTGGCGCTTTCTTTGTGCTTTCGGACTTGAGCTTCCCAAAATTGTTGTAACAATATGAAGAAATATTGACGTTGTTTTTGCTTCAGAAGCTGGAGCATCGCTTGCTCGAAAGTGTATTCGTGTCGGTTCACTTGATTACGAACCTTACGTGTGTCTCTTAGGCTTAATAAATAAACTTCTACCTCAATGATCTTTCTTGCTTCAGACTCGCTAAATCCCTGGTCCTCAAGTAGTTTAATGCTCATATTATGTAACATCATATTTGGAATTTGCAGCGCTTCGAAGGTGTTCTTAGGTAATAGCATCGTCAATTTCTCTCAATGTAGATAGTGAGAATCCGTGCTCAGTTATTCCATGCTTGTAGTAAAGTGAATGAATTGGTCAAAAGTACTCTTTCCAATTGGGAAAGTTTTATTCATGTTTGACGGCGTTAGTAACAGTGTTATACGCGTTGAAACTCCATTATCTCGACAATGGAATTAGCGTTGAATTTTTCTAGAATTCTAGATTTGTAAGTGCTAATCGTCTTTGAGCTCAAAGATAATAGTTCTGAGATTTTCTTGTTTGAGTAGCCTAGAGATAAATAGCCAAATACTACTGATTCACGCTCTGTTAGATCAGGGAGTTCATGTTCTGTAGCCAAACTCTCTTTGAATGCATAAAACCCTCGATAGGTTACTAAAATGGCTTCATTAATTAGTGAAGTGTCTTCTGTCTTAAGTATGTAACCATTAGCACCTACTTTCTTAGCGGTATGGTTAAAGAGAGGGTAATTATTTGAAGAAACAAATAAAACCCTGCCTTTATAACCACTTTTTCGAATACGCTGAATGAAATCTAAGCCATTTCCATCATTCAAAACGATATCAAGTATGATCATATCAATACTCTGTCCACGAAGAATACGGTGTGCATCCTTTATTGAATCTGATTGAAAAATCTCAGTATTAATAGTAATGCCATTAAGCATTGATGCAAGAGCACGTCTAATAATTGGTTGGTTATCTAATATAAGCGTTTTAATTGAGTTCATTGGAAGCCTCTACAAATAGGTTTGTATGATAATCCCCCCTGGATGTATTCCTAGTTTTTATATAATAAGAAATTTTTTTATGAAAGTATGGAAAGTCATCAATTCCAAATTGGAAACACTATAACCAAGCTTTAATTAATCTAGGCTCACTGACATTTTGGATTGATGAAGAAGCCATTCAGCTATGGAAGCAAATCAAACAGTTAACGTCGCGTTCAAGACAAAAGCCAAGGGAACAGCCATTGAAAATATTGAATTTTTAAAATTGGCACAGTACTTGATTAATAATGAATAACTCGCCTTTGAGTAGACTGTTCAATATTGGTTTGACCTTAGCGCCAAGGGTTTTCTCGGCGATATGAGTAAGCTCTGAGAGATGACATAACATCGCTTCATGTGCTCGTCATTTTTTAAATATCGATGGGCATAATGTCCATTTAATAGTATGAGGCTATATGCCAAAAGCAGCAAGGCTAGGTGATACCGGATCGGAGCACGATTGCTTCCCACCAACACCAATCATTGCAGGGAGTCCAAGTGTGATGATTAACTTTCAGCCAGCAGTTCGCCAAGGTGATCCACTGCAAGATCATGGCTGCCCGTGTGATAAGACCCCTCATGGTAATCACCCTAGAAGTGTAGCGGAAGGTTCGTCGAGCATATTTCGCAGCACGTTTTGGGGATTCGATAGACTGCGGAGGAACAATATCGTCGGCATCATCCGATGTCGAGATAGGATAATATTCCAACCTCACCATCGTCTAATAGGCTGTAGACCTATCGGTTACAGCCTATTGATTTTAATCTCTGTTTGGGTGATTGAGGATATGGTCTTCCCAGTTAACAACATCGATTTCGTACACCACTTTATTACGTACGCTCTCCCCTTCAGCATGCATAGCAGACTTAGAGCCCGTGATTAACGGGTGCCATTCAGGAAGAGGTTGCTTTTCAGCGAGTAAACGATAAGCACAAGTGTGCGGAAGCCATGTAAAATCATCAATATCTTCACGAGTTAGCTTGGTACACTCTTCACCTGAGCTAAAACGGTTTGGGTAGTCTTTACACGAACAGGTCTTACTGTTTAACCAACTACACGCCACGTTGGTGTAGTAGATCTCATCGGTGTCTTCATCCATCAGTTTGTGCAAGCAACATTTTCCACAACCGTCACAAAGCGACTCCCATTCATTTTCGGTCATCTCTTCGAGAGCTTTTTGCTGCCAAAACTGCGTCATATGATAACCCCAAGTGTTCAAATATCATCGTGGAAAAGGAAAGCGGAATTTATATAGATCCTTTGTCCAAAGTGCAAGTGATTCCTCTAGGGGTTAACCGATATGCATCTATGTTATTCAAGGCTCTACTCTTCAAGCCTTTGATTTAGTTCGGCCACTTTCCAACTTAAATTATTCAGACGTCTTTTCAATTCATCAAACTCTTGCTGGGCTTGCTCGTACTGGCGTTGCTCAATCAAGTTTTCTACATAGCCTACTCGACCATAGATTGGCGATAGGCTGACTGCAAAGTCCTCCAATGATTTGGTTTCATTCGCGACCTGTTGCCAACGCTGTTTCTTAGCGAGCAGCGCAATATTTGCCATCTTTGTGCGTATTTCACTAAACCGAGCGATGGATTCATTCGCCTGATCGAGCGCGAACTGTTGGTCTTGATATAGGGTCTGGCTTATCTGTTCAACTTGCTCGTCTCCTGCATACAGTTTCTGCAAAACATTGAGTTGTTCTAACGCCTTTAAGTAAGGCTGCTCAATTGAGACTTTGGTTTTCTCCCCAATCGACGTGCGATACAGAGGGATCAGCTCAGCTTGAACAGCGGCTAATTTTGTCGGTTTAGTATGCTCAACATAACGATCAAGGTTGCTTGTATTGAGTGCGGGGACTTCGACCGACTGCTTGAACTGATATTGATTGATGAAGCTCGGATTGTAATAGAGCCACCCACACACACCACTCACGACAAGCGTCGATACAAGTGTGCCAGTCAAACCCCAGTAGTAACGGCGACGCGTGACTCTATTGTCGTTTTCTAGCTGTTTTTCTTGGCGCTTTATCGCCGTATGATAACGCGTTTCTATTTGATCAATATGTTCAAACAGAACAAATCCAACCCCTTCAAAGTCAACGTCCACTTGAGGCTGTTGAAGTGTCATCCAGTGATGGATTCTTTCGCATACTCTCTCGCTGCGATAAAGATCTCGCAACTGATCTTGAGAGGGTTTCATTTTCTTTAACTCAGGAATGGCCTTGCCATTGACCCAATCTAAAACTTCTTTGCGCATTTTGGCCGATTTTGAGTCCGGCTTGGATAGCAAACTCAAGCATTGTATTAGGAGCTCTAAGCCATTGGCATAACCCGCCAACCCCTCAATTTTCAGCTTGGCTATGGTTAGATAGCTACACATGAGTAAGTCAACACCTGGTCCCTTAGCAAGGTGTTCACACGCTTCATATACCTCTTGCCAATTAGTTCCACCAGACAGGGGATTATAGCGACTATTAATCTCATCTCTGATTTTTTGATAACTTTCGAGATGTCTGATTGAGTCAGAATCGGCTGTTACACGATAAACAACTTGGTCAAGTAATACTGTATTGGACATAGATACTTCGTCCTGTAGAAAAGGAGCGAGTCACCTCGCTCCTTTTAGTGTTTTAGTAAAGAGTCTTAGATAGCTTGAACGACTTAAACAGACGTTCAGTAAATGGATTGGCATCCGATTCAGCATTAATGCGATAAATCATGTCTCCGCCATCGACATCAAATCGGTAATCAACCGACGTCTTGCCCGCTGACATAACGTTACCCTTCTCCAATAGTCGGAAAAATGCCCAAGGTCCTTTCTCGTTAATACTTCTAGGCGACAAGTTGGACTTGGTTGGCACCAAAGTCACTTTAGACACGGCAGAATCACGCAAGGTATTTGGCCAAATCAGCTCAACACCTTCACGCGGTCCATGGCTGTATGTGAGATACTGACCATCAACATTAAGTACACTGCGGCGTTTATTCCCACTTAACTGAAGAGGCTCTACAGAAAAGTTTACGTCTAAGATACCTTTACGGTTAAAGAACGCCTGACGAATTCTTTGTGCTTGTTCAATCTGCGCTAGTACCTCAGGGCGGATGAGCGATTGAGCGTTATCGTAATCATCAACGGCAATGTTCTCTTCAATAAAAATTTTCAGTTGATTAGTGTAAAAGTTATCCAAGGTGCCATTAGGAGCAAAGAAGGATTCGAAATCTTCCAGTGCCACATCTTTTGTGGAAGCAGGATTAAACGGGTAGCGACTCGCAAGCCTGGTATAGTACGGCCTGTAAACATCTTCAGTCCAACGCACTTCTAAATGTCTAATCGCTTCTTGCTTCACCACATACCAGCTTTCATCTGCCAGCTTAGCGATCATGCTATCCAATGGTCTTGGTAAACCAGAAGAGATGCGCTTCAAGGTATAGATAGGATCCGCACTTACTAACTTTACTCGCGCCTTCGTTGCGTCAAGCGCTGCCATACCTACATCTGGTGATTCTTGAATCGATTTCAAATAAGTCTTCAGTTCATCAACCGATTCAAGGACTTCATTGATATACGCAGGTTGCTCTCCAACGGGTTTAAGCATTAAGTTTAACTCAGCAAATGGAGATTGAATGCTTGACGCGACTTTGTATTTAGCACTCTTTAGCAGTTCTTCTGCTGCGTCATTATCTGGGTCTAATCCCTCAATGACCTGAGTGTTGTTCTTTAATGTCCTGAGTAATCGCTGCATTGGCTCGACGTTTCCAGTCAAACTCTCTAGCACCATCACCGCATCATTGATGTCACCAAAATATTTCATGTTGATATCATTCAATGCTGCACGCCAAGTGTTCACATAATCTGCAACATACAGATTGCGAATCTTTTCACGAAGTACTTGTTTATCTGCTTCACTAAACTGCGCCGTTTTAGATTGGCCTAATACCCAACTATCGATCAGAGCTAACTCCGAGACAGACTCGGATCTCGGCATGAAATAGTTTTCAAAGCCGGCTTTTGTCAGCATTTGTGGTATATACAAGCTGCTATTAGCCACACGCTCTTCGAACACAACATCAAAGATTGGACCAACTAAATTACGAATACTGATCGAAGGGCCTAACACGGTTTGCGCGTTCAGCTTCAAATTTCGGTAAACACGCTGATCGTTAGGCATAGTGCTAAGTTCTGCTTGAGCGCTGGCGATGGTGCGATCGTATGGCTTCATCACTCGTTCTGCGAACTCGTCACCTTGCTGCCTTTTTCCAGCGAGATCGGTATGACGCATCGCATAATCTAAGTGCTCTAACAGTTCACCCTGAACCTGTTTTTGCCCGACAAACGTGCTCTGCCAATATTTACCAAAGTAATCAAGCACATAATCTTCGTAGCGACCACTCTTATCTACCAGCATGCGATAAACTCGTAAAACTGCCAGTTTCTCTTCCCCATTCTCAGCCTGTTTAAGCGCAACAACGACATCCGCCATTAGAAGTGGCAAGAAACGGTTTTCGAGCAAGTTAAGGTAGGTATTTTCTACCATTGGCCCAATAGTATGCCCTTGATATAGACCTAGATCAGATAAGTAGCGTGGCTTGTCACGGAAAAAACCGAACTCCAATGTCGCTTGTCGAATCTTGTTTAACGGCTCAAGAATGTCTTTCTGAGAAGCCAGATAAAGATTAGATGGGTATTGAGTTTTGTACTCATTGACCTTAGTGAGTACCGCATCAGACTGGTTAACATTGGTTAGGTAATAGCGATGCCACGTCCCCACTAAAAGCACCGTTGCCACCATACAAGCGGTAATGGAAAGGCCCATTAAACGACGTTTGTGTTTTGCCACTCGGAAGTTATCCGAAGCCAATCCTGCCTCTGGGTAGATAATGTTGCTAAATAACTTCTGAGTAAAATATACCGTTGAGTTCTTGGCATTTTGAGCTTCGTTCACCGCATGCGATAGACCATAGCGACGAGAGGCGGAATCTCCAAAGGCGTTGCTAGGTACTCCCTGCTGATAAACCGACGTAAAGTAAGCACCACGAACTAACGCAGAAGTAGAGAACTGATCACTTGAGAGTGCATCTCGGAAAAAGTTTTTGAGAATATCTTGCAGCCCTGACATTTGACGCGTAAAGCTATAGATAGCATCACGCTCGGCTTGTTCCAACGGCTCTGCCACCGCATGGGGAAAGAGTTCGTTGATTCTTGATACAAACTGCCCATAGTCTTTAGAAAACTCTTCTAACCAGTGATCTAAATTATCGACCGATTCTAGAGAGAAGGTGAAACCTAATACTTCATCCCGCTGTGACTTGGAATAATGTTTAAAGAAAGGTTCGAAACCATACAACAAGTCAAGTTTTGTCAGCGTAATGTAGACTGGTAAGCGAGTCGCCAGTGTTTCCATTAATTCGCGAATACGCGCACGCAGCAAGTTTGCATAAGCCTTACGCTCTGACGCAGTAGAGACGGCAAGATTAGCGATATCAAGCGCGAGAACAATACCGTTTAACGGCCTTCTACTGCGCGTTTTTTCCAACCAATTGATGAAATGAAGCCATAAGCGGCGCTGTATTTCAGCGGCTTCCTCGTCTTTACGATTACGTTGAGTAAGTAACTCACCATCAGGGTCAATCAGTACTGACTCATCACCAATCCACCAGTCGAAATAGTAAGGGTTATCACTTTTCTGCCCCGAGGCTCGCATAACAGAAGAAAGCGCAAAGTTCTGTCCTGAACGGTTGATTAAGCTTGTTTTACCTGCGTTCTCAACACCCAACACTAGATACCAAGGCAATGAATAGAGATAGTTACGCGTATTGAGGCTTTGCTTCATCTCTTTCATTACGTTATTCAGTTCGACTTCCTGACGCTCTTCATATTTCGCAATTGGATCGAGTTTTCGCTGTTCTTCTCGTTTTTGCTGACTCTTAAAACCTTGCAATTTACGCCACTGCCAAATACCCCACGCTGACAACGAGAGCAACACAAACAGTGCACTCGCGATGCTTCGAGCCATCACGGACTCTAAAGGTTTCGTCCCGAGAATTTCCAGCCAAGGACCTGCCCACCAAATGGCAACGTTGAGTAGTATAAATAGAGTAAACAGCAAAATAGGAAGGGCCGCTGCTATGCCCGGCTTAAGTTTCTTAACAAGCCCAATGATACTTTTCCACATGGATAGTCCCTTTGCTTAATCTAACGCTATATATCGTTCTAGTTGTTCTATTAAAGACGGCTCCCACTCAGTGACGCTCGCCTGGATAATTTCTTGCTTTAAGGTTTGATACTGTTCTTTCGCCATCGCTTCTAACTGGCTATGCCGCAAAAGATCGGCACAAAGCAAACGCCAATAAAAGCGATCGCGTGGCTCTGTCGCGGCAACAAGGCCATCATTGAGCATCGACATCGCAACGGCGATCCCCCCCTCTTGAGCGAGCTTGAAAGCTTCTTCACGTTGTTCACTCCAACTACCTGAAACATTGCCACCTGAAGCGGCCATGTCACCACTCGCTAACCAATCACGCACCATGTCAGTTACAAATGGCGAACCATCTTTAAACTTGAGTTCAAACACGTTTGGAAAACGTTCGACAAAAAACTGAGTTTCTTGTCGAATGGCCTGACACCAGCTCTGTTGACCAAGCGACTTTGCGATATCGTGGCTCATGAGCTGACCATCAAACCAATAAGGAGCAATCGTCAAACTTTGTTCAATCTTTCTCCACAGAGCGAGATCAGGTTGATGTAACTGGTCTTGATACTCTTTAATTCGCTCCACTTGCATGCCACGCAGTAACGTTTTTCCGAGATGATCATGATCTGGTAACGTCGTGATAGAACCCCAAAGCGCGTGGCGACGTACTCGTATTGCTAATGCCGCACCCGACTCTTGATCAGAGAGATATTCCGCGACTTTAAGCAGGGTTTGCTTTGCTGCTTTATCACTGGAATTGTCAACGGATAAAGAATAAGAGGAGGATGCCGCTGTGCTTTGTGACGTCTCTGTCTCTGAGTCTTTTGCTTGTACCGTGCTGTGCTGTGACTCCTCTCGCTCTTGAGCTCGTTTAAGCTGGGTGCTAATCGTTAGCGCGATAGAATCCGCAACATCTGAAGAGAGTTGATTGGCTTGTATTGTTTTCTGCCACCCTTGAACCACCGTTTGCAACTCGTCTCTGTCTTGGCTATCGAGAGTCGTGAAATCAAACTTATCCACAGCCATTGAGAAACGTTGACACATCTGACTGAAAAACTTTCTGCGCGGTAAGTTGCCTCTCTTTCCGGGTGCTGGGAAACAATCATTCCAATAGTGCTCAATGAAGTCGCTCATCACACCAAACGAGGTTATCAAACGGCTTGGTGTCAATTGGTTATGCAAACACTGAAGTAAATAAACCAGTAACTTAATATCTTTGCTCTTCTCATTAAGCAAAGTAATCGCACTGTGCTCAACCTCTTGCCACTGAACTGTGGCGTGAGAAAGAGAACCGACTTTCATCATTTGGTCTTCAACAAAATCAAACAGTGGCTCATCTAATAGTCTTTCTCCTACCGGTGAATCGCCACTAATTGGTCTAACGATACTGGTTCGATATTGAGTCAATTCCATTGCTACCACCCACACCTTGCTCTAAGTGGTGTTAAAGCTTGGTTCAATCCTGTCGTATCAAACTGCAACCCATCCACCGTCTGCGAATTAGAACGAAGAACAAGCCTTGTATCCAACGCCATCACCTTCATCATAGATATTGCAGGTAAACCTCTAGCCGAAGAGAACAACACTCCAATATCATCGCTTCTCCAGCTCTGACTCGGACCACCAGCAATAGACACTCGAATTCGTCCATCTTCTATCGCTTCAGGTAGCGCTAACTCAACACGACTGATCTTATTAATGCAGCTCATCATTAACACCGCCGCCAGTTCACCCTCGGCATGTCGGGATGCTAAGGTTAACCAGACGTCGCCCTCTTGCTCAGTACCACTTTCAATCACGTTCAATGGCGCATGACTATCTAAAGTCTCAAAAGCGATGTGCCAAGCTTGCGGCTTATCATCAGATACAGATTGACGATTCGAAGTGGTCGGCGTCCGAAAAACGTCATCAAAACAGCTCAGGCGCTCTAATCGCTCAGAAATTAAGGTGCATTGTTTACCCCTAATCAGTTCAGAACTAACGGACTCTTGAGCCGCATTCGTTGAGAGAGAAAAAGCGGCCAAAGTCGACAATAAAATGAGAGATCTCAAATTGTTCATCCTGCTTTGATCTCCAATTTCTGGCATTTATAAGCCAGTGTTCGTTTAGGAATGCCCAAGCTTTCCGCCGTTTTACCTCGATCACCAGAAAAAAGGATCAAGCGCTCACGAATGATAAATTCTTCAAATTCGTTGACGGCTTGTTTAAGGTCTTTGATCGTCGATAAATCACTCTGTGCGGCAAGATAAGGGTTATCCGTCATACCGCTCGACTGAGTGCTCTGCGGTGAGGTCCCGCGTTGCTCGACCCTGTTCAGTTCGAAATCAAGACACGCAATCCGATTCGCCAAGCTGCCTTCACTCACTTCCAACTCATCGCGACACTGTGCACAGCCAAACTCGACCAAAAGCTTCAACTCACGGACATTGCCCGGAAATGAGTACTGTTTAAGGCAATCCAACGCTTTGTAGTGCAGTCCCCGAATCTGAGTACCGTGTTGTGAATTGAACTCGGCAACAAAGTGTTGGCTTAATAGCTCAATGTCTTCCAATCGCTCCGACAATTTTGGCAAAGTCAAAGGGAACTGAAACAATCGGTAATAAAGGTCTTGTCTAAATAGTTTGTTTCTCACTTGAGCAAGCAAATTGACATGTGTTGCAGATACCAAACGAAAATCAGAGCTCAGCTCATTCTTACCGCCGATAGGTCTGAACTTTTTCGTTTCCAGCACTCGTAGCAATTTAGCCTGCAAAGCGAGCGGCATATCACCAATTTCATCTAAAAAGAGCGTTCCACCATTCGCCTGTGCAATCAGACCATCTCTGTCAGATTCAGCGCCAGAGAAGGCACCTTTGCAGTAACCAAACAGTTCACTTTCGAGTAAGTTCTCTGGGATAGCGGCACAATTAATGGCAACTAAAGGTTGCGCACTGCGACTTGAGATTTGGTGAATCGCCTGAGCCACCAACTCTTTACCTGTACCTGTATCGCCTTGAACCATAACGGACAACTGAGAGTCCGCCGCGCTGACTATCTGTTGACGTAGCCTTTGCATCACCGAACTTTTGCCAATCAAAGAGTAAGAAAGTTGATCGGCGAGATCCCTTCGCTTAGTGTCTCTTTGTATATCACTCAAAGATTCAGCGAGCGTTTGAATATCTCGCTGCTCACGCTCCTTCTCTCCCAGTAGCCCCCACTGCTTAGTGAAAATGTCGATAAACTTAGCGCCATCATCACTGTTAAAGACGTCAGTTACTGCTGTTTTTGCACCTTGCATAAAGAGGATCAATTGCACTTGATTGGAATGAAAAGGCAAAGGGCAAATGAACACACATTCAAACGTGCCAGTATTCGATACCAACTCAGTGAAAGCTGTATCTCCTCGCCAAAACAGCAACTCCTCTGCCGTCAGGGACATCTGACTCGCGTTTTGGAGTACGTGTGCAAAGGGATTATTTAAATCATTCACCCCCCAAGACGCTTCCACTTGCGGATCATGCGGCACAAGTTCACGACCATCTGATGTTGGCATTAGAAGCAAGCATTTTGATAGACCGAGTTCAGTACTAAGAATCTGAGTAAACTTTTCCGTCAGCTCAAATTTACTGCGGGTAGCGATCAACTCCGTCACCAGTTCTAGCCAATTCGACATAGCTACTCTACCTCACCAATAAACTCACCATCTTGAGCCGCTAGATAGATTCGTTTCACGGGTTTCTGTGCGGAGAGCTTGTTCAGTAGTGCGAGAGAGATTGGCGGAAGCAATTGACCTTCAATAATGGCTTCTAGCATACGCGCGCCATTTTCAGAGCGTGTTGCTCTCGACAAAATCTCATCAATCAATGAGTCCTCGATCACCACTTCAGCGTCATAACGTTCACTAAACAGGTTTTCTAAACGAACTAATTTACTGCGAACAATTTGCTCCAGCACTTCTGGGGTAAGTGGCATGTAAGGAATCACTTCCATACGTGCAAGTAAGGCAGGTTTAAAGAATGCGGCTAACTCAGGATAGAGGGCATCATCAAGTTGATCTAGTCTCTCAGCATGGTCAACTATCGTTTGGAAGCCCAAATTCGATGTCAGGAAAAATACGATGTTTTGGCAATCAATTAAGCGCCCTTCACCGTCTGCGAGCTCCCCTTTATCAAACGCCTGATAAAAAAGGTTAAGTACTTCAGGGTGCGCTTTTTCAACTTCATCAAGTAACACAACAGAGTATGGCATCTTACGAATGGATTCCGTCAGCACACCACCCTCTCCGTAACCCACATAGCCTGGGGGTGAGCCGATTAAACGCGAGACTGTATGCTTTTCTTGATATTCAGACATGTTAATCGTCGTCAAGAACTGTCTGCCGCCATACAAGCTTTCAGCAAGCTGAACCACTGTCTCGGTTTTACCTACACCACTTGGCCCAACAAGTAAGAAAGCCCCTTTCGGACGCCCCGGCCGGCGTAAATCAGCGCGCGCAGTGAGAAGATGTTTGTGGATGCGTTTGATCGCAACATCCTGACCTTTAATCGCTTGACCAAGTATCGTGGTTAGATGAGTGATCTTGTGCAGTTCGTCGCTGTTCATCTGGTCAACCGGAACACCGGTCCAGTCCGCCACGACTTCTGCTACTTGTTGAGCGTCAACTTGGGCATAAATCAAACGGTGATCATGAGGAATGGACTCTAACTCTTCATACTTAACGCGAATTTGCGCTAGAGTTTCGCGGCGTTGCTCATCACTAATAGGGGCTTCGTCATTGCCTTGCGTTAGAGAAGCTCTAAGTTCAATGATCGTTTCAACTAATAGCTTTTGCTGTTGCCATTGCTCAGTTAAGCGATTGTGCTCTTGCTCGTTTGCAACCTCTTCTGCCTTAAGTTCATCAAGCCTTTGCTGATTAACCTCTTTGCCTAATAACTGAGCGCGTTCAAGCATATCAATTTCAAGTTGGCGCTGATGGCAAGCGGTTTCGATAAATGCTAAACGCTTTGGTGGGGCGGTAAGGTTGATGGCAATACGTGCACAAGCAGTATCAAGAACATCAATCGCTTTATCCGGCAGTTGTCTACCAGAGATGTAGCGTGCCGAAAGCTCAGCCGCCGCCTTCAGTGCATCATCTGTGATCAGCACATTATGAGTTTGCTCATAGACGGAGTTCAATCCTCGCAGGATATCGACCGCTTGTTCAACGCTAGGTTCATCTAACTTAACGAGTTGGAAGCGACGTGTAAGCGCTGGATCTTTCTCAAAGTACTTTTTGTATTCTTTCCATGTGGTTGCAGCAATCGTTGACAGTTCACCACGAGCGAGAGCTGGCTTGAGCAAATTCGCCGCATCCCCACTTCCTTCTTGGTTACCCGCTCCAATGAGATTATGAGCTTCATCAATAAACAAGATGATCGGTTTTGGCGAGTGCTTAATCGCTTCAATGACGCCTTTTAGACGCTTCTCAAATTCTCCTTTCACAGATGCACCCGCTTGGAGCAATCCTAGGTCTAAAGAGTAGAGTTCGACACCTTGAAGCGGCAACGGAACGGAGCCCGCGACAACACGAAGCGCTAAACCTTCAATCATGGCACTCTTACCAACACCTGCATCACCGACCACAATCGGGTTGTTTTTACGGCGACGGCAAAGAATATCAATCATCAAATTGATTTCACTTTCTCGACATAACACTGGGTCGAGTTCGTTCTGACGCGCTTGTTCTGTTACGTTAGTGCAGTACTTGGTCAGCAGAGATGTATCGGAGTTTTGCGTAGTAAGCGCTTTCGGCTGTTCTGCGACTTGTGTCTCTGAAGAATCAGACAAGATAACATCAAAGTGCTTTTTCAAGTTTTCACGATTGATCACGTCCAACAAACGAACGAGTTTCTGATCCATATAACGGTCTGCACGAGTGAGCGCTGCGAGTAAAATCGCGCCAGAGCGCAGTTCTGTTTGATTCAGATCCGTGGTGGAGAGCAACCAAGCTTCTTGAACAAGCTCGACAAGTAACGGAGAAAACGCAGGGTAGCCATCTAAATACTGACCCCGTACAAAACTACTGGATATCGCCTGTTTAACATCATCTAGGGCTAAGTCAGACTGTTTTAAAATGACTCGAATATCCGAAAGTGGATTGTCTAAAAGAACCTCAAGATAGTGTTCAAACGTAATCTCACTGTGCTGGCGCTCCATACAAACAGTTGCAGCCTGTTCAAGGGCGAGCTTGCTCTGTTGATTTAGTTTCGAGATGAGTGTTGGTAGTTCAATGCGTATCACGGCAATCACCTAGCCTTTAATTATTCTAGTTATAAGATTTGTTTTAATTGTTCGATTACGTCACTGGTTTTGACGTGTAACAGGTAGCTATAGACAAGGAAGGTTCCTCCCCAAAGCAATATGAAACCGGTAAATACCGACCACAATGGGATTTGCTTACTGAGCTTGTATTTGGAACGCACGACGTGCTCTGTCGCACTGGTTAGGTGAGAGATGTCCACCTCATGATCTTGATTGATCAACTTGTGTAACTGTGAGATGACTTTTTCCCGTTCCAACTTACCGGACTCAATAACACGGTACTTACCTTCAAAACCTAAAACCAAACACTGGTAGATAAATTCAAGCAAGGGCTTGTATTGTTGAGGCTCAGTTTCAAGTCGCTTAAGAATGGTAAACACTTTCTCTCCACCCCAGGTTTCATTGTGAAAGCGTGACAACATGGAATGTTCAGCCCAAACAGTCGAAGCACCCCACGCCGTCCCCATCACAGCTTCATCGAGGAAAGTGCACAAGATATAGCGATAAGCCATTAACACTGCATGCTCATAACCTTGCTCCGTTAGCTCGATTTCGATGGTCTTAATTTCCTCGATGGTTTGAGCGTAAATCGCTTTAATATTGTTGCATTCAGACAGCTGTCGAACTCGCAGTGATAAACCGAGAAGTGGCGTCGCCGCATCAATCAGAGGGTTAGAGACACTCCCCCTAAGCTGAAACCAATAATCTTGGTCATGGTTGATTTTTTCTACACCGTCGTAGAGTAAGCCGCTGAATTCACCCTGTTTCTTATTGTTATCCATGGATTAACTCCTAATCGCCCAGAACTGGAGATCAAGTTCTTCAAAAGCAGCGGCCACATGAAAAGCGAAACCACTAGAATGCGCTAGCATTCCCCATTCAGTGCTGGTTTTATCAAGTTGGTAATAGGTATAACCTGCGTGGTACGGCAGTTGTCGAGGAGCGACGGGCAAGACCACCAATGGGATGCCCGGCAGTTGAAGTGAAATAAGCTCACGTATTTTCTCAACCGACGACACTTTCGTTTGTTGCGTAAATTGACGACGCAATTCATCCATAGGCATACGAGCTTTAACAGCAATGATAAAGTCAGCCGTATCCATCAACTGAGGATCCTGAATCGCCGCAACCATTAAGCCGTACTTACGTTTGTCTAGTTGAATTGAGACTGCTCTAGGCTCTAGAACAACGCTGAGTGACTGACGCAAATTGCGAATAAGCGGCCAAAACGATTCCGTTGGCATATCGTGGTTGTAACTCTCCGTTTTAGGTGGCAAGCGACTTTCGTCGGTAAAGGTCGCCAACTCTCCGGCAATCGTAGACAAGCACTCAAACAGGCGTTCAGGATGGAGGCTTCCCAGCTCAGCGAGGTGTTGGATCTGAGGTTGTAATCGGTTTAACGCTTGTAAAAGCATAAAGTCAGAAACGTCCGCCACACCACCTTGAGATGGAGAGCTAATACGTTGCGCAATGTTCTTCGCTCGCTCACGCATTAAACCTGATATTTCATTCACAAAACGGTGCAATACCAAGTTTCCAGCCACATTAACATGACAAGGGAAGAAATCAGGATCCATCACGACACTGCCATCAGGTCGCTTCTCCAATATGCGCCCCACCGCCATCGATGCATAAGCACTTCTATCCTCTTTCTCCAACATCAGTTGGACACGCATCGGGGAAACATCAATCGTTGTCATGTCACCCTGCAAAGTATGGACATCGCGAACCTCAAGCCGACGGCTTTCGTAACGTCCAGTACCTTGAGCATCTGGCCAGTTAATTTCCATCAGTGACTCACTGCGAAGAGGAATCGCTAAATAAACCAACTGGTTTGCGAGTGACGCATCATCAATATCCAATGCATCAGGCAAGGTATCTTCTTGCGGAATACGAAAAACCGTTCCATCAGGCATGATGCCAACTGCTCGCTCGATAGCGATACGACCAAACGATAAATATTCTGGATTGAGCGAAAACTCAGATACACCATACAGATAACGACTTACCGAACTCAAACGTTCATCGATGCAATATTCCGTATAGCGTTGTTGTTGCTGGAAATGCTGTGGTTTGATAAACAAACCTTCATTCCAAATAACACGATTTCGTGAAAACATCTTATCTATTCCACCTTTTCCAACTTAACGTCGTAGTCACTAAGAAGCATCAGTAAGTGATACTCTCTGCCTTTATTGATTACTTTGACGGCCTTCTTCCATTCGCTCAGTTCGATGTCAGAAAATTTCGCCATAATCCCGATGTAGTTCGTCTCTTCATCGACCTCAATGGCGTTGACGAACTTGAACTGACCGGGTAACAAAACGTAGTCGTAACTTTTAACAAAGTTACTTTTCAACGCTTTCTCGTAGTCTTCTTCCATCTGGTCGTAACTAGAGGACATAAACATCGAGTCATCCACCAGCTCAAATACTTGGATCTCCACTGGAGAAGCTTGCCCCAAAATACTTGGGTTAACTTCCTCTCGCGCGACAATGCTAAAGGTGACCTTGGTCGGCAACTCAGTCGGATCATAAGGCTGAGGTTCACTGCTACAGCCAATGAGAAACATCGAGAAAGCGCATATCCATAGCAAATATCTCACCTTTAGAACTCCAGCTGTTTCTCACGGATTTTCTTGTCGTACGCCTGCTCAAAAATTTCCCAGAACAGTTTTTCGAAACCTTGTTGGCGATGTGAGGCGAGCTCTCGGTAGTAGTTGCAGTACATGTTCCAAGCCCAAGCATCGTTATTTTGGCCAATATCTTGGTGGGGACGTTTATAGTTTTGGAATCGGCGCAACAGCACTTGTGGTGAAAACGCGTTCAGAACTTGCGTTAACGCTTCTCCCGTCGCATGCTGCATCGCTTCGTTGTGGGCTTGAACATTCTTTAAGCTCTCTTCAATCGCTGCAGGAGCCGAAAGGTGCACGGCACTTTTCTCAGAGTCGTACAGAGTCTTAATGGTTTCTTCATATGACAAACCAAGACGTAGTGGGTTATCTTCAATCGGTTGAAGGTTTCTATTTAAGGTACCAAAACGTCCTTCACTCACATGTTGGTGAAGATCCAAAATGCCCTGTATACACGCTTGTAATGATTCCCCCATCTCTTGGGACAGCATATGCATACGTTCAATGTCATCGGTATGGTTGACGTTCACACCTAGCCCATTAAGCATTGGCCCTGTTAATAGGTGCCCTCCCGTATTGGCAAGGTTTTTAACGGCTGCCGGCTCCGACTGAATACTTTTTGCTACTTCTTCCTCTAGCAAATCTAGTGTTTGCTCATCCATTTGAAAGTCCTCTGAAACGTTGTTAGCTGCTATTTGTTGAGACTCAAGCTGCACCGCTCGGTCTGATTTTAATGTGGGTTGTTCTGCTTTCGCACTTTGACGCTTAGACTGCTTTTTGCCGCCAAACCCAAAGCTAAGAATTCTTTTCAGTGACATCGAAGATGAAATTTCGTTGTCGCTGTCAGCTTGCACGGTGAAGTTAGGATCCCTTAACGTGAGGTCGTTTTCAGGAACCAGTCCTTGTGTGTTAATTTCCGCATTAACGTCCGCCAATTCTCCATCAATCAAAGACTCTTCCTTGTTGGGCGAAATCAGCTTATCCAAAGCGGCGATTGGGTCTGAGTTTTCAATTTGCTCCTTTTGCTCATCGCAGTCGCCATCGGGCACTTCATCAGAAAGCAGATCATCGTTCGTCGTTTCGAACATACTTGCTAAAGAACCCGTGGTGTTGTCTGCTTCTAGATCACCTAAGGCAACTCGCACTTGGTAGGGGCCGATTTGAATGTGATCTTTGTGAACCAGTTTCGCCAGCAAATCTTTGCCAATCGGCATTTCTGTACCATTGATATAAGTCTCGCCACATAGATCTTTGAGGCAGAACGCGCCATCGTGCACTACGATTTCACAATGCTGCGGATAAATATGACCACTAGTGTCTTTAAGCACCCATTTGGAATCCAATGACGAACCTATTACGCCTCCGTTTGCATCCCAATCCATTCGCACAGATAAGCCCGACTCCAACTTCTGAGCATTGATAATCAAAAGGTTTAAATTGAGTTTTTCAGTCGTTTCCATCATTACTGCCTTACCTGAATGAGTACGCTTTTGTCTTTTTCGTTGGTTCCAAGAAAGGAAGTCCAACCAAGCGCTATGTCCGCAGATCCACCTAACACAAAATCAGGAGCTTCGTTATCGTCCATCGTCAGCTCTAGGTCATAAGCCATCTGCTCACGCAAAATGAGCTCGACCAATTTACACAGAGGTCCGAACTCTTGACCTGAAGGTAAAAAGTCGGAGAATTTTTTCCTCGATAACCGGCTAATACAAATAGTAAATTTGCCGTTACAATCGACCACTGATTCCCCAACCATTGATGACACCCCAAGTTGAGAGTTGGCGCTCCCCACGCGAGTTTGCTGCGAGGGGTCAATTCTTACTGTACGTCGCGTCCACTGCCTAATCTCGACCTCTTCGAGATCAAAGCAGTGTGCAATGATTCCCGACACCACTTGAGGCGAGCGACTACGTCCGGCGAGTGTTCCCGAATAAGCCAACATCTTGCACCAGTTAATTGGTGTATCCCCTCGGAGGTCAGGCGATCCTAGACCGACCAATGACAGCAATTGCGCTGAGAAGTCATCTTGCGCATCTGGCTGAAAGCGCACAAAGTAGCGATATTTTCTCCAGATTCGATAAACCAAATTGATCAGGCGGTTATTAAAAAAATCCACAAACGGCAGCTTGGCTCCACCAGGCTCTTCATTTAATAACTGCTCAACCACGTACCCGGGAAGCGGTGACTGCGCGCCTGACAGCCCAAAGAAATTGGTCATCATGACCATTCTCTCGTCGTTGAATAGTTCCAATCGATTCACATCCGACGGAGAGAAGCCTAGGCTTGGGTTGGCACTAAACACTAATTTGCACTGGCGCTCCCAGATATCCTCTTCTGGATTCATCTCATTCAGTTTTTGTAGCAACTCAACAAGCTGATAGAAATTGTATTCGTGGACATCATTTGGCATTGCTACCATTTCAGGCAGCTCTACTCGTTCCACTAAATCAGTGGCTGCATCCCTGCCTGAGTACCCCATGTGTACCTCTCTTGATTAGTGATATTGACCACATGTAATTCATGGAATGAGTTAATGCTCGCGTACAAGGCAAAGAAATGGCTCAACACTGTCCCAAATAGGAACAAGTCACCTTCTGAACCAAATCCTGATTGTTCCATATGCAGCGTCGATTGAAGACCACGAACCGGTAACCCTCTTAGAATCTTATCTACTGGTTTAGACTCTATCTTGTGAATCGCATCTAACCTCTGTCTCGATACCATCTCTGCCTGCCTATCAACCAAAGCTTTGAAATCGTAGGCTCTAAGTACACTGCTAAGGGCATCTTTTGACAGCAACGATAAATAATTCAGTGACAAGTTAGAGATGAGTGTCCATAGCAAGCTGCCATCTAAAACGGGGCGTAGTGATTGCGAAGGCACAGAAATATTGGTGAAGGTAGCAAACGGTGGTGAGGTATCCGTCATCATACAGATATCCCCCACACCCAACTCGAGTGGTAGCAGTCTGTTGGTACAGTTGAGCTTAATTGAGACCGCTTCATCAACATCAAACGATGTCGTTTCATCGCTTCGGACAAATGAGATAAAGGATTCAAAACCATCAGCGCGAATACTCTCTTTGACACGTAACCGGTAATAGAGAGCCGTTCGATTTCTTACCCTTTCAACTTCATGCTGAAAACTTTCAAACGATGAATAAATACGCTCAGTTCCGCGAACTCTTTTTCCTTGAGATGTGGTGTCTTGCCATCCCGAAACACTTTCTATGTTAAATATTTCATAGTGGGATGGCTTACGGCTTGACGGCACCACTCTATACTCCGACTGACGACCAGTCAGCGAGATAGGGTCTGCATCGTGTTGAAACAGATTAATGATTGGTGTGCAATACAGCTGAAAATTCTCTTTTGTGATCCTTACGTCGACAGGAAGCGTTTTGGAGAAATGCAGCTTAAGCGTGAACTGTCCTGTCACATTTTTAGGGATCGCCTTATCGAGACCAGATAGATCAAAGAAATGGAACGCCTCAGAAAAGGACAAGTATTCTTGTAGGATTCGATAGCCTTCATACACATTGGTCGGATACGGCAGCAA
Source organism: Vibrio sp. M260112 (assembly GCF_036533775.1). Lineage (NCBI taxonomy): Bacteria > Pseudomonadati > Pseudomonadota > Gammaproteobacteria > Vibrionales > Vibrionaceae > Vibrio > Vibrio sp. M260112. The sequence continues at coordinate 23,077 of NZ_JATABH010000005.1, forward strand.
CGCATCCTCACTATCAAAACCTACGGGTTTGAAATGCTCTTTTGCGAGAGGAAACTCAGTGCCGGCAACATCGATGCTGATTTTATCAAGGTAGTGATTTAACCAAAGGTAAAGCATTTGTGAACTGTACTGATCTCCACCTAAGTAAAAGCGGAGACTATCCAGCAGCGAATGACCAACGTTAACATCGCCAATGAGTTTTAATTCAATATCAATCGTAGAGGCTTCTCTGGTGTGCTGGGCTTTGACATCATGACAGCCCAATGGATAAAGCTTCACTTCGCGACAAGTTTGAAATTGGCATTTCGTGCCAAGTACCGGCTTACTGTCGACTTTGGTCCCCTTAGCGATAACGTGTTGCTCGCTGATACCCGTCTTTGGAGTAAAGGCTAATATACACATGCTAGGGATCGGCCTTAGATAATTAGGCCACAACATGTTAATCATTGAGTGAGTCAGTTCAGGGAACTCATCTTCCACTTTTTGTCTCAGTCTCGCGGTCAGAAAAGCGAAGCCTTCTAGTAGACGTTCAACGTCCGGATCCATGGTTCTGCCATGGAGAAAACGAGAAAGCTGAGGGTGAATTTCCGTAAACTCTCGCCCTTGCTCCTTTAAAAAAGCCAGTTCCTCTCTGAAGTACTTATCTTGAGTCATAATCCCTAAATCACTCGATATTTTCTGTTTTGGTCGAGCAGCAAACTGAACTGAACGCGATCATGTATTGCTTCACTGTTGATTTCCGCTGTAATTATGAATTTCAACGACAGGGGACTGTAGCTATCGGTTTCAGGCACAACTTCGACCTTATGTAGCCTAGGCTCAAAGTTATTCAGACAATCCTGAATAGCGAGGGTGATTTTAAGAGACAAATCAAGCGTATCTAGCGTCGCATCATTGAAGTCGATAAGGCCTAACTCTCGTGAGCTTTGAGCACCACCAACACGTGTGTTTAAAATTCTCGAAACATTCAGCTTGATTGACTGGAGCACATCGCTGGCATCAGGTCCTTGAGTTAAAGAGACGTTATTAGAGTTGGCTTCTAAACGTTCGAAGAAGCCAACACCAAACGTACTTTCTTCCGGTGCAAAGTACGCCATATTTATTACGCCTGATCTAAACGACCAACCAAGGACAGTTCAAAGTTCGCACCCATGTATTTAAAGTGAGGACGGACAGACAGAGAAACCTGGTACCAACCTGGATTACCCTCTACGTCAGCAACTTCAATCTTCGCGGCGCGAAGTGGGCGACGACTGCGTACGTCTGCCGGCGGGTTCTCCTGATCAGCAACGTACTGCTTAAGCCACGTATTTAGCTCACGCTCTAAATCTTGACGTTCTTTCCATGAACCAATTTGCTCACGCTGTAAAACCTTAATGTAGTGGGCTAAACGGTTGACGATCATCATGTAAGGTAACTGAGTACCCAGTTTATAGTTGGTTTCCGCTTCTTTTCCTTCCTTAGTATTGGGAAAGACTTTTGGCTTCTGAATAGAGTTTGCAGAGAAGAACGCAGCGTTGTCGCTACCTTTACGCATCGTCAGTGCAATGAAGCCTTCTTCAGCTAACTCAAATTCTTTGCGGTCAGTAATTAATACTTCCGTTGGAATCTTCGCTTGCAACGCACCCATAGACTCAAATAGGTGTACTGGCAAATCTTCAACGGCACCACCACTTTTCGGGCCAATAATGTTTGGACACCAACGGTATTTAGCGAAGCTGTCTGTAAGACGTGTTGCAAAGGCGAAAGCCGTATTACCCCACAAGTAGTGCTCATGGGATTCTGTAACACTTTCTGTGTAGTTAAATGATTTGATTGGATTTTCTGCTGGCTCATAAGGAACACGCAGAAGAAAACGAGGGGCAGTTAGACCGAGGTAACGTGCATCTTCAGACTCACGTATTGAGCGCCATTTGGTGTATTTCGGGCTCTCAAAGATCGATTTAACGTCTTTAATGTTTGGAAGCTCTTCAAACGAGTCGATACCAAAGAACTCAGGACCGACACTTGAAATAAATGGAGCATGAGCCATAGCACCAAGTGCACCCATATATTGAAGCAGCTTCATATCCGGTGTAGAAGGCGTAAAAGTAAAGTTACCCAAAATTGCGCCCGTTGGTTCTCCACCAAATTGACCATAACCTGAAGAATAGACATGCTTGTATAGACCTGATTGTGTCGTTTCTGGTGCAAACTCAAAATCTTCAAGTAACTCTTCTTTGGTCACATGCAGCAGGTCAATCTTGTTGTTTTCACCAAAATCAGTGCGATCAACGAGCAGTTTCAGACCACGCCAAGCAGACTCCATTTGTTGAAACTGGCTATCGTGCAAGATTTCATCCATCTGTGCGCTAATTTTTTTATCTAACTCAACCAGCATTTGATCAACAAGAGACTTATTGACCGCTTCTTCCGCTTGTTCAGAACCAATTAAGTTTTCGATGAACGCCGCTACGCCTTTTTTGGCAATATCGTAGCCATCTTCAGTTGGCGCGATCTTAGTCTGCGCCATGATTTCATCCAGTAAGCCGCCTTCAGCCAGCTGGGGTCTTTCAAGTACCGTTTCTGTAGACATCAGGTTTTTCCTAATCCATTAAATGACGAATGTTATTGGTCAGTATTTTGTTTTATTTAGCGTCTTCACTGACAAGGTTTAGCTCTTCGAGAAGCTTGTCACGCGAGTCTTGTGAATGCAGCAACTCTTGTAAGCGATCTCGGAAAGCTGGAATGTTGCCTAGTGGACCTTTTAACGCAACCAATGCTTCACGAAGTTCGATAAGCTTCTTAAGTTCAGGAACCTGACCAGCAATGGAGTCCGGTGCAAAATCAGCCAATGATTTAAAATTCAATTCAATAGGCAGTTCTGCATTTTCATCTTCAGTAAGCTTGCTTTTCACTGAAGTCGTTAGACGCAACTCACTTTCACGCATTACAGATTCAAAATTGTTCTTATCCACTGAAACGGTACTGCGCTCTTCAACAGGGGTATCTTCGGTGTGGCCCTTAAAGTCCCCAACAACCAATGTTTTGAGTGGAAGTTCAACTTCAGCTTGAGCGTCTCCTGTAGCCGGAATATATTTAATATTAATCCGCTCTTTAGGAGCTACGCTTCCTTCCTTAGACATAATCAAAGTTCTCCGATATTAAATTTAAAGGGAATGGTATTTATATTGACAATAAAGTAATCTGCCGATTGTCCGCAACGAACGTCAGGCCGAATAATTTCCTGCCAGATAAAGGCTACAAATTTATAAGCAGCTAATTTAACAGTTCACTAATTGAGTGTTCGCTATCTCTCATATTAAGATCACAATCCATCAAACACCCATCGCACACTAAATTACCGAACACCGTCTGCGATAGATAATTTATTAATAAGTATTCCAAAGATAGTCATAGTGGTAAAAATAGTTGATTTCAGACAGTTCATTTTTAAATGCTTCGGAGTGAGGAATTTGAACGTCTGTGATTCGATCTAAGGTTTGTTGATAATTAGCCTCAACCTGCCGGTATATACTACTGAATCTGTCTTGTCCGGCATTTTCTAAATAGAGTTCATAGTATGCCTTTGCCTTTACCAAATCGGTCGTGACAAAGCTGTATCGGAGACTGTTGCCACTATAGATATTGCCTAGCGTAACTAAAGAGGTAATGTCTCCTTGCGTCAGACCAGCCTCTCTCCACTCAAGAGCTTCCTGAAACTTGTCATTAGACTCCAAGATAGCTACATACCGCTTGATCGCAGGAATATACCCCGCAGTCGCTGCGTTTAAGTATAGGCTGCGCGACTTTTCGAATCGTTCACTTGCGAAGAAGTAATCACCTTCCCCATTTTCCAGCCTTTGCGCACTAGTCATGTAAGCGTTAGGTATTTCGAACGCCATAGCCTTATCTAAGTAATACTCAGATAGGTCGGCGTCTGAAGCGTGAAAATAGTCTGATAAATATAAATATGCGAGACCCGGTGACTTAGCCCCCATCTCAATCAGGCTGTTATAGTACTGAGTCTTATATTTGTCGCGCTTTGCAACGCTTAACCAGTCCCCATAACGATACAGGTACTTAAGAGCGGGTTTGCTCCCTGCTTGCGCAGCTTTTATCAAGTAGTCTCTTGCATAGCCCGTAGCTCTTACACTGTCTTGGAAACCCATCATCTCCATCGCGTACGCATAGGCGCCATCAGGATGATCATTATCTGCTGAATACTTGAGATAAGCTCTCGCTTCTGTGTTGCGAAACTGCGCTCGAAGTAGCTTGCCATACTCATAAGCCTCTGCCGCAGACATTTTCTCGACATCATAATTTTCAATGGCCAACGCACTGAAACTATACGTAACAGTGGCTAGAATAATGGACAGCAGTTTGGTGAACTTTGGCACGACTACCACCCTGTGACTCGACATCATAACCGATCAGTTTCCCTACTCTCGCCGCAGGTTATTATAATATTTTACCGTACCAGAACCTGCTATTTAAGGCATGAGTTACATTCCATCACCCACGGTTTCTAGAGGCCGAAAATAACTCTACTTAATCATAATATTTCAAAAAAAATAACTAAGAATAAACTTACGTGATATTAGGAAATATCTGAGCATCAAATATCAAAATAAATACCAAATTAATCATTCGCTAATTTTATGCAAATGACAGCCCGTAGATCAAGCAATTTCTTGCTCGCCATTTATATCATTAACAATAAAGTGGCTAATAAAATAGCATTATTTTATTTATACAGTATATAGCTCCAAATGAATGGCATGATGAATACAATATAATTATTAACATTACTATTATTAAAATCCTTTTCACCCGATGCATTGGTTCAAATTTAACTTGCATCATGGTGATTTTAATTCAACAAAACCAGCAAATAAATTATGAAAGAATAAATAGTCATGAGCCACGAAAATCCACTCAGGTTGGCGCATTTTCTAGAGCATTTATTCCATTAACATCATCCAATTCACTAAAAAAATTCTCCCTATGCGATAGATTTTGCTTATCAAGTTGACACTATTTTCAAATATATTAGTGATGAAAATCACATTTCTTGCTAACATGCTGCCAAATTACGTTAAGACTAATCAGTTATGGAATGTCGCTTAGGTTGTGGGGCATGTTGTATCGCTCCGAGTATTTCGTCGCCAATACCAGGCATGCCAAATGGTAAGCCCGCGGGGGTTCGCTGCATTCAACTCAATGACGACAATCTATGTCGGTTATTTGGTCAAAAAGAACGTCCTAAGGTTTGTCACGACTTTAAGCCTTGCCCGGTAGTTTGTGGTTCGACGAACGCCGAAGCGATAAGCCATATTACTGAACTAGAAGCATTAACATAGATCGAGTCTCTAGAATATCGATTTGAAATCGTCAATCGCACCTTCTCGTTAGTCCAAATAGTGAGTGTTTATCTCACTTTCCTACAAATTTTCGTTTCAGTTTTTAGAATCATAAAACTATTCCTTTCGTTCGCTGTTTGGCTCACACAATCATGACATTTGTTGCCTATGTTCTATATGTGTTTCCAATCAAACTTTAGGAATAACCTAATGAATAAATACTTTGCAGAATCTTTTGGCACTTTTTGGCTAGTGCTTGGCGGCTGTGGCAGCGCAGTCTTGGCAGCAGGCTTCCCTGATGTTGGCATCGGACTACTTGGCGTATCTCTTGCGTTTGGTTTAACTGTATTAACCATGGCATTCGCTATCGGCCATATTTCTGGCTGTCACTTAAATCCAGCGGTAACTATCGGCTTGTGGGCAGGTGGTCGATTTGAAGGTCGAAACGTTCTTCCATACATCGTGGCTCAAGTGATTGGCGGACTTATCGCAGCAACGGTTCTTTACTTTATTGCGACAGGACAGTCGGGTTTTGACGTCGCGGCGTCAGGTTTTGCGGCAAATGGCTACGGCGACCATTCTCCAGGTCAATACTCATTGACAGCTGCACTGCTCACCGAAGTCGTGATGACGATGATGTTCCTCATTATCATCATGGGTGCGACAGACAAACGTGCTCCTCAAGGTTTTGCTCCGATTGCGATCGGATTGGGTTTGACACTGATTCATTTGATCAGCATCCCTGTTACTAACACGTCAGTAAACCCTGCTCGTAGTACAGCTGTTGCTGTTTTCGTCGGTGACTGGGCTACCGCTCAGCTTTGGTTGTTTTGGTTAGCACCTATCGTCGGTGCCGCTCTTGGCGCTCTCGCCTACCGTTCGTTTGCAGGTTCTCAAGAGTAACAGACGTTATAAAAAAGCCGCGATAGATATCGCGGCTTTGCTTTTATTTGGAACGATTACAGCTTATGTCGGCCAAGTAGCGAATGAGAGAGTGTCGTACCATCAACGAGCTCTAACTCACCACCAACAGGAACACCATGAGCAATACGGCTTGCTAACACGTTGCTTTCTTTACACAATTCCGCGATATAGTGAGCCGTCGCTTCACCTTCAACCGTCGGGTTTGTGGCTAAGATAACTTCCGAAATGTCACCTCGACGTAGTCGATAGCCCAGAACATCAAGGCCGATATCACTCGGACCAATACCGTCTAGAGGCGACAAGTGCCCCATCAATACGAAGTATCGACCTGAGTACTGACCTGTTGCTTCTACCGCAGCTATATCTGCCGGACTTTCTACCACACAAAGTTGACCATTTTCCTGACGTTTAGGATTGGTACAGATGTGGCAAACGTCTTCTTCCGTGAAGGTTCTACACTCATTACAATGCCCAATTTCGGTCATTGCCTGACTCAGTGCATCGGCTAATTGTAAGCCGCCCTTTCTATCTCGCTGTAACAAATGAAAGGCCATACGCTGTGCCGACTTAGGGCCAACCCCAGGCAGACAACGTAAGGCCTCCATCAATTGCTCCAGCATATGACTGGTGCGCATTATCTAACCTTGTTGATTAGAAAGGCATTTTCATACCAGGTGGAAGTTGCATGCCACCGGTAATACTTGCCATTTTCTCTTTTTGAGTTTCTTCAACACGACGTGCAGCGTCGTTAAAAGCGGCGGCGATAAGGTCTTCAAGCATCTCTTTATCGTCTTCCATCAAGCTGTCGTCGATTTCAACGCGACGTACACTGTGGCTACCAGTAATGGTCACTTTCACAAGGCCAGCGCCAGACTCACCTGTTACTTCCATATTTGCGATTTCTTCTTGAAGCTTTTGCATGCGATCTTGCATTTGCTGGGCTTGCTTCATTAGATTGCCCATACCGCCTTTACCAAACATGTTAATCTCTCTGGTTATTTAGCTTGTTTCGTTATTAGATGGGGGCTGGCTCATTACGATTCAACCCCGTAAAATCAAATCGGTCTGACGCTTTCACTGTCGAGTTCAGCTGCAAACCTTTTTTGGATGAACTGGATATTCGGATCACTTTCCAGACTGTCAAAAGCGCGCTGTAAACGCCCTTGATACAACTTGTCTCTTAACTCTAGAGGCGTCTCGCCACTTTCACCAATCTCAACACTCAAGTGACACTCTTGGTTAAGAACCCGGTTTAATTCCCCAAGCAACTCACTTTGTGCTCGATCTGTATTTAGATGCGCTTGCGATGCTCTCAACACTAAGGAAATGGACGCGTCACTCTTCTGGAAATGTGAGTTTAACGCCAACTGCTCAGTCAGCTTGCCCGTCGACAGTTGGCTGATTAACTTAGCCCACTCGCTCTGTTCTAGACTTTCTTGTACCAGCTTCTCCACCATTTCTGGTGTTTTTTCATGCTCTAACGCTTGCTTTAGTAAGGTTGGCGTCAGCTCAGTTTTAACCGTGTTTATCTGTGGCAGCGACGGTTTCCAGCGATACGGTTCATCGTCTGCCTCAGGTGTTGCATTGACATTCGGGTTAGACAATGGCGACACCTGCTCGATTCCTGCGTGTTTTCTTGCTACACGTTCTAGAACAGATTCTGGTTTTGCAGATGTCGCATTAGCCTTTTTTGGCGTATTCCCTTGCCCTGAATTCACCCCATTGCGTTGAGAGCGGAGTTGATGCCTCAATCCAGCGACTCGAGAAGGTGCACTTGTTTGTTGTGGCTGAGAAGGCTGTTCAATCGGTGCGGCAGAACTTGGCTGATTGCCTTGTTGTTCGTAATACTGCTGTACTTCATCATAGTTCGGCGGATCAGGCATGTAATCGGCAGCCGGAGGAGCATCATAGTGTGCCACTGGTGGCATCTCTGGTTGACTAGGGCTCGCCTGAAGGACACGCTCAGCAGTTTGATTAGTCGGCTGCATTGAGGATGTGGCAGAGCGAGATGAGGCATGACTTTGCGTAGGCGTCGTCATCTGCACTTGGGATTCTACAGCAACAGAAATAGAGTTTGCTTGTATTTGCGATGCAGGTCTAAACGCCATCATACGCAACAGAATTATCTCTAAGCCAGTTCTCTCCGACGGTGCTAAAGGAAGGTCTTGTCTCCCTTTAAGCGCAATTTGGTAATAAAGTTGAACATCTTGTGGCGACAGCTGACGGCTCAATAGCGCCACTTTCTCTGCATCAGGCTGAGATAAGTCTAAGGTGGCAGGTAACGCTTGGTACATGGCTAAACGATGCAGTTGCGCAGCTAACTGCTGTAGCAAACCATCCCACTCAACACCATTTTGTGCAAGTGCTGTAACACAATCCATCACGACCTGAGGCTGTTTGGAGCTAATCGCTTCGAGCAGGTGTAAGGCTTGATCTGTATCTAGCGTACCCAGCATGTGAGCGACACTGTCAGTCAAGACTTGTCCATTGCCCAGTGCGATAGCTTGGTCAGTCAAACTCAACGCATCACGCATACTGCCATCAGCAGCATGCGAGATCATTCCCAAGGCTCGTGCCTCTGAAACAACTTTTTCTTGCTGTAGGATATGATCGAGCTGTTGATGAATGTTGTCGACGCTGATCGGCTTCAAATGAAACTGGAGACAGCGCGATAAAATCGTTACTGGCAGCTTCTGTGGATCAGTGGTCGCTAACAAGAACTTCACATACTCAGGCGGCTCTTCCAGTGTTTTCAATAAGGCATTGAAACTGTGGCGAGACAGCATGTGTACTTCATCGATGAGGTAGACTTTAAAACGACCGCGTGCAGGTTTGTACTGCACGTTGTCGAGGAGTTCACGAGTATCTTCAACCTTAGTACGAGACGCCGCATCGATTTCGAGCAGATCAACAAATCGTCCTTCATCGATCTCTCTACAAGTATCACAAACCCCACAAGGTGTGGCTGTAATGCCTGTTTCGCAGTTCAGACCTTTAGCAAACAGACGTCCAATCGTCGTTTTACCGACGCCTCGCGTTCCACTAAATAGATAAGCGTGGTGGAGACGATTCTTTGCTAAAGCATTCTCTAATGCAGTTAAAACGTGGGCCTGACCAACCACTTCATTAAACTTAGTTGGTCGCCACTTTCGCGCTAAGGCAAGATAACTCATGAAACTATACTCACTAATAACCTACCCGATTAATGTCCTTCAAACTCACAAATGCTGTAAACGTTAAGGCCAAGGCCTTCAAGACGTTTGTCACCACCGATTTCAGGAAGGTTAATCACAAATGCAGCGTGCTCAACAACACCGCCGAGTTGACGGATTAGTTTCGTTGTCGCTTCGATAGTGCCGCCAGTTGCCAAAAGGTCATCAACAACCAGTACCTTGTCACCTTCTTTGATTGCATCAGTATGAATTTCTAGGGTATCTGTACCGTATTCAAGCTCGTATGATTGAGCAACGGTCGCACGAGGCAGTTTACCTGGCTTACGCACTGGTACAAAACCGACACCAAGCTCAAGAGCTAAAGGCGCTCCAAATAGAAAACCGCGTGCTTCTGTACCAACGATTTTGGTAAAACCCATATCTTTGTACTTTTCAACCAGTAGTTGAATCGTCGCTTGGTAAGCACTTGCGTCTTCCATAAGACTGGTTACATCACGGAAAAGAATGCCTGGTTTTGGGTAGTCAGCAATGCTCTTGATGCTAGATTTGATCTGCGCAATTGTTTCAGTTGTCATAACTCTTTACTTAGATTGGCTAGGTTGGTTGACCAAGTTACAGGTAACGATAACCAACGATTAGCATGGTTCTCAGCACAATCTAAACTAAGGCTATAACCGAAACAGTCACCAAGTTTATTGTGCCTAAAAACAAACGCCCACTCTAAAAGCGGGCACACTTCCTAGCAATCTTAGTGATTTTCTTCGCTGTCGGCAAGGTGCTCCATCACAGGCAAACGAATAAACCAACTCAGCAAAACTATCAGCATCAAAACTAGCATAATCTTTAACCAGAAATGCGGTACTACCCAGATTGAAAACGCAAAACTCAGCAAGATGCATACCGCTCCACGCTTTTTAACTTTCGCGGTAACAGCGCGATTTTTGTGCCAGTTAGTTAGCATCGGCCCAAACGTTTTATGGTGCCTTAGCCAATAGTGGAAGCGTGGACTGCTGCGCATAAAACACGCACTAGCCAGCAGAATAAAAGGGGTGGTAGGTAATAGAGGAAGGAATATACCGATGATGCCTAAAACTAGGCTGAGCATACCAACAAATTTGAGAAAGAGTTTACGAATATTGATGGCATGCTCCGAAGTCTGGTTTAGAAGCCCGCGTATCCATTTAACACGCGAATCCAGGTAAGAGTCGCTGGAAGCGTCGGGATAAGTAGTACTGCTATAAATCCTAGAAAGTAAAAAATATTATATGGTTCTTTAAAATCTTTGTCTGCCATGAGCTCACTTCTCAAATTGTAGGTGACGACTTATTGCCCAAACCATTAACTGAATGTTAATGAAATGGGCTATTTTTGTTTATGGCGGACTATACCCTAATCAGACGGTGACAAACACTGACTAAGATTAGGGTTTTTGGAAACTGTGATGCTCTGCGCTACGCTTTCGCTCCTTGATAAATATCGAGACTAAAACTGCTTGAACCGAGGCAATTTAACATCAACTGACAGGCAGACTGAATGGGTAAATCTGAAGTGATAAAATTCTTACCACAGTTCTGTCCTAACAAAGCTCCGGCCGCAATATGCTGATTGATATATCCATTTGACCATTGGGCATCTAACCCCGCAGGCAGCAAAGAGAGTGCACCTTCAGATAAGTCAGCGATACCAAATAGCGCCCGAACTGGCGTGCTGCACCCCGTACATTTAATGCCCTTCTCCAATAGAGATGCGATATCCTTCAAGTCAGCATTAAAGCACTTCAAGTTACGTAGATAATCGTGGAAAAGAGCTCTGATCATCAGGGTGGTTGCCGCACCATGCTGACCTTCGCTGTCAGAATCCACTAGATAAAAGGCGAACTGACCGTTCATCAACCACGCATAGTCAAAAACCAGCGGCATCACATCTGTGGACTGAAGCAGTCGGTAGCTGCATTTCCAATTACCTTGGGAAGTATCTTTATCCGGCAACAGAGCATGAAGCAGGTCTTTTGCAGCACTTGGATTGTCTTCCAAATACTCTAAATGCCAGTGTAACTCTTGTTCTTCCTGCATATCCCCACTATCCACTCTGAACCACTGACTGGAAAAGTCACGTTGATCGCTCAGATGGTTATCCGAATCATCGAGTGTATTTTCAATCGCACATGCAAGATGCGCGTGGTTGCTGATCGGTTTAGCGAGGAAATCTTTGATGCCAAACCGGAGCGCTTTGGCCACATCCGATATCTCATCCGTCGCAGAAACGACGATTAAAGGGAGTGATGGATATTCCAAACTCACCTCTTCAACGAACTCTATTCCATCAAGAATCGGCATAGAGAGGTCGCAGAGTATTAAATCTGGTTCACCAGTACGTAATTTTTGTAAGCCATCTAGACCATCTTCTGCTTCAATGACCTTGTATCCTTGGGCAAGCAAAAAACCTGAGGTGATGCGACGAAAAATCGGGTCGTCATCCACCAGCATAATCACTTTTTGTCCACCAGAGACTGGTACTGTCGCATTGGTCCCAACTTCGATTGTCTTATGCATAAACCTTCGCCTCACAAACTGCATGGGGTACAACGTTTCGTTATTTTTATTGTTGTCAGTTGTTTCAAACACTCTTTAAAAAGTAGTCGCGAAAGGCTGTTTATACAAATCTTCCACTTTTGACCTGAGTTGCATACTATATGTATGGGATATCAAATTTCGCTGTAGTTGTTGATATGACTCAAACTTTAGCATTTGATATAGATATAAATTAATCGAATTCGTAAAAATATGTGTCTGGCACAATGAAATTAGATGACCTAAACCTGTTTAGACTAGTAGTCGAAAATGGGAGCTATACAGCAACTTCGCGTAAAACAATGATTCCTGTTGCAACAATTACGCGACGTATTCAGGCATTAGAAGAATCTTTAAACCTTCGTTTGCTTAACCGCCACGCGCGTAAACTCTCGTTGACAGAAGCTGGCGCACGTTTTTATGCAGAGTGTTCACCTCTACTCAACCGTCTAACACTCGCTGCGGAAGAAATCACCGATGAGTGCCGCGGTGCTGCGGGTAGAATTCGCATCACTGCACCGTCAAACTTGACCAAACGAATGATGATGCCGATGTTTAACGCGTTTATGTGCCAGTACCCGGACATTAACATCGAGCTCACCACCAGCAATCACTCAGAGCAACTTGACCCAACCGAGTGGGACGTTATTTTCCGAGTCGGCCCTCAACGTGACTCAAGCCTTATCGCGCGTAAAATTAGCTCAGTGGCGGATATTTTGGTGGCGAGCCCCAAATATCTCAAAGCCCATCCTGCGCCGAAGCATGCGGAGGAACTGCATCAGCACTCGCTACTAAAAGGGTCACCACTGCTCAAATGGCAATTGTCGAACAACAGTGGCGAAACCGTCATCAATAACGATAAAGGACGTTTTCAAGCGAACACGCTGAACGTGGTCAGAAGTGCTTGTTCGGAAGGCTTAGGCATCACTCTGATGCCAGACGTTATGCTGCGTGAATATATTGAAGATGGGAGCTTGGTTCGTGTGCTTCAAGATTGGAGTGCGAACCCTCGTGACATCTATATGTTGTACAACCACAAAGATCACCTCCCTGAGAAAGTACGTCTGTTTATCGATTTTGTTATTGCTTACAACATCCATTAAAAAGAAAAGAGCTTGGCATAAACCAAGCTCTCTCTTTATCGGTTAAAGGTATTCAACAAACTTACTCAAATCTCTGTCAGGCACCTTCATTGGTGTACAGCCTGCGGTTCCTAGATAAAGGAATCCGACTATTTGATCTTCACCCTCAAGAGCAAACGCATTACGCACCTCTTGGTGGAACATCCATTCGCCAGAGCGCCAGAAACCTTGGAAACCTTGCGCGACTGCCGCCATTTGCATCGCCTGTACTGCACAACCCGCAGATAGATGCTGTTCAAAAGCTGGGACTTTGTCATGCTCTGTTACTTTCGCAATAACAGTGATCACCATAGGTGCGCGAAAAGGTGCGTTCTTTACTTTGTCGATCACCGCTTGATCGCTTTGCTCTGCTTGCGCCGCTTTGAGCAGAATTTCGGACAGCTTTCCAAGCCCTTCACCTTGGGCAATAACAAAGCGCCATGGTGTCAACCCTGCATGATCAGGGGCACGTAAACCAGCGCGAATAATGTTTTCTAGTGCTTTACCTTCTGGAGCGGGCTCTGACAACTTGGCAATTGAGCGACGGTTGAGCAGTAAATCTAGAGCATCCATTTGACATCCTTTTTAGCGTTTTTGTTTTTTCTTCTTGATAATAACTCTCACAAATAAAAAAGGCGAACCTCTCGGTTCGCCTAGCGTAAATTTCTTGATAATCAGTAGAATGCTTGGTCAAGACCCGCTCGTGTGAGCAGCCCATCACACGGTGCAAAGCGATCGCCATATTTCTGTGCGTGTTCGTTCATGATTTCAACCAGCTTCTTAATGCCGATTTGATCCATGTAACGGAATGGACCACCTAAGAATGGAGGGAAACCAATGCCGAATATCGCGCCGATGTCGCCATCTCTTGGACTACGGATGATGCCTTCATCAAGACAGCGCACCGCTTCATTGAGCATTGGTAACACGCAGCGTAGAGCCATCTCTCTTTCAGCCAGTTTGGATTCTGGCTTGAGTGCGAGCAATTTATACACCGATTTATCGACTTCTTTCTTCTTACCCTTATAGGTGTAGAAGCCTTTACCACTCTTACGTCCTTTACGGCCATCATTCAGTAGCTTGTCAAACACATCAGGCCCTTGGAAGCGCTCACCCAGCTCTTTGACCAATATAGGCATGATTTTAGCGCCAATATCGACACCAACTTCGTCAAGAAGTGTAATTGGGCCAACTGGGAAGCCGAAATTAAGCAGTGCTGTATCAAGCTGTTCAATAGGCTCACCAGCCATTAGAACTTGTGCAGCTTCGTTCATGTAAGGAGCGAGAATGCGGTTTACATAGAACCCTGCGCAGTCCTTAACAACGATCGGCGTTTTACCTTGCTTACGAGCGAACTCAACTACGCTAGAGATGGTTTCATCCGACGTCCCTTGATGAGGGATAACCTCTACCAAAGGCATCTTCTCTACTGGGCTAAAGTAGTGGAGACCAACAACATTTTCAGGTCGCGCCGCCTTCTGAGCAATTTGATGGATCGGCAATGAAGAAGTATTAGTGGCGAAAATGGTGCTATCTTTCGCGTTCTCTTCAACATCAGCAACCATCTGCTGCTTAAGTTGCAAATCTTCGAATACTGCTTCAATAACAATGTCAGTATGGTTGAATGTGGTGAAATCTGTACCACCAGACAACTGTAGCATCTTGTCCTGAAGCTGAGCTTTCGACAAAATCTTGCGTTTTCTCTGCTTTTCAAACAAGTTGTAGTTGTATTTTAGTGCGTTCAATACACCGTCGTTAGACACATCTTTAATACGTACCGGTACTTTTGCTTTGGCTACGCTTACGTGGCTAATACCAGCCCCCATTAAGCCACCACCCAGTACCGCCGCACGTTGTAGTTTTTTCGGTTCAGCGTCACTACCGTGCTCTTTTTTCATCTCTGTTGTGGCAAAGAATATTGAGCGCAGTGCTTTTGACTCTGGAGTCATAACCAGTTCACCAAAACGCTCAGCTTCTTTCTTCTGACCTTTCTCAAAGCCATTTTCTAGGCCAAAACGAATAACTTCTAGGATGGCGTCAGCAGCTGGGTAGTTGCCACGAGTCTTCGCGCGTGTTTTCTTTGCTACCTGCTCAAAGATCACTTTACGGCCAAGACCCGTATTTGCCATCAACTTCTCTTTGGTTGACGCTTTACGTTTTGTCTTGCTTTTGCCTGTATGTTTCTCAACAAAGCTTTTTGCAACGTCTAACAGAACCGTCTTCGGCACAACGGCATCAGCGACACCTAGCTTCTTCGCCTTTTTCGCTCTTAACTGCTTACCCGTTAAGATCAAATCTAATGAAGGCAGCAAACCAATCAGGCGAGGTAAACGCTGAGTACCACCAGAACCTGGTAGCAAGCCAAGTTGTACTTCGGGTAGACCAAGGCGCGTTTTATCAGAATCGGTACAGACGCGATAATCACACGCCAACGCAAGTTCCAACCCCCCTCCCAAACACGGGCCATGAATCGCCGCCACTACCGGATAAGGTAGATCAGCGAGCTGCTGAAACATTTGCTGACCTTTTTCAGCCAACGCTTGCGCCTCTGCCGCACTGGTGCACGCGTCCAACATGCGGACATCGGCACCCGCGATAAAGTTGTCTGGCTTGAGGGAGTGAACAATCAGACCTTTCAGTGACGACTGTTTTTCAGCCAACTGCGTGAATATTGACTCCATTTCTTCAGCAAACGCCGCTTGAAGTGTATTCATTTTTTCGCCCGGTACGTCGATAGCTAACCAAGCAATGCTTTGTTCATCAATTGATAAGTTAAATGCGGTTTGTTCACTCATTATTCTACCTCCAATACCATTGCCGCGCCCAAACCACCTGCAGCACAAGCGGTGTTAAGAGCAAGACCTCCACCACGACGTTGCAGTTCTCTCAAAGTTTGAGTAATCATACGTGCGCCTGTTGCAGCAAATGGGTGACCATAAGCAATTGAACCGCCAAGTACGTTGAACTTATCCATATCAATCTCACCGATTGCTTTAGATCGACCTAGCTTTTGTTGAGCAAATTTATCGCTGGCAAACATCTTCACATTGGATAGCGCTTGAGCTGCAAATGCTTCATGCATATCAATTAGGGTGAGATCAGAAAGCTGAATTCCTGCTCTATCGAGTGCCATTGGCGTCGCATAAGATGGCCCCATCAGCATGTCGCTTTCAACTCCAATTGCAGAGAAAGCATATGAGCGAATATAACCCATGATGTCTAAGCCAAGCTCCTTCGCTTTGCCTTCACGCATCAACATGATGGCGGCAGCACCGTCCGTTAGAGGGGTACTGTTCGCCGCTGTAACACTACCGTATTGGCGGTCAAAAGCGGGACGCAGCTTCGCGTAGCCTTCAATCGTAGAATCTTCACGGATATTGTTATCTTTCGCGATCCACTTTTTATAAGGTTCAGGGAAAGCGGTCATCACTTCACCGGCAATTTTTCCTTCATTCCAAGCTTGCGCAGCTAAGGTATGAGAGCGATGGGCAAGCTCATCCTGTGCCTGACGTGTAATACCATGAGATTTTGCCATTTGTTCGGCAGTCTGGCCCATAGACAAACCCGTCGAATATTCAGCAACGGCAGGCGGTACTGGCATCAAGTCTTTAAGAGAAAGAGTTTTTAGGATATTGAGCTTCTGGCTAAGCGTTTTGGTTTTGCTCAGAGCGAGTAGATTTGTAGCTAGCTTCTTAGACACACCAATTGGCAAGACAGATGAAGAGTCGGCACCACCAGCAATACCTACATCGATTGTGCCAGCCATAATGCTTTCGGCAACATTCACCGCAGACTGAAAGCTTGTCGCACATGCTCGAGTGACACTGTAAGCATCGGTATGGATGTGCATACCGGTACCCAATACAATTTCACGAGCGATATTTGGCGCTTCTGGCATTTGCACCACTTGGCCAAACACCACTTGCTCAATCAGCTTAGGATCGATTTCAGTGCGGGCCAGCATTTCGCTCACCACCATTTTGCCTAGGTCCACCGCTGGAACTAGGCTAAATTCTGTACTTTGACGTGCAAAAGGCGTTCGCAATCCTGCGACAATCGCCACGCGTTCTCCTGAGCGAGTTTTCACTTCCTGCTTGCCCATTGTTGCTCCTTAATAGATAGAGGTCTGACCAGATTCATTGTAACGAGATTGTTAATTCAATCAAACGCTCGTTTGAATAAACGTGACTCAAGCCAGATTCCACATTCACCGTGTTTAGATGAGACAATTAATACAGCATAGGTAGGTCGATAAGTCAGAGCCAAGTGAAATCAAAGCTAACAGCCATCTCTGACTAAGGTTTTAGGCAAAAAAAACCACACAAAACTGTGTGGTTGGAATATATAAAAAAGCAATTAACTTACGCCAATTGAAATAATCAGTTTCCTGATTAGGAGAAAGTAAAGTCAGCCTTCATAAGGAAGTGTCATCTTGCTCAACTTGTCGATGTAAACACCGACTAGATGACAGGTGTTACTATAACCGTTAGAGTTAGCTAGATTTTGAAGTAGATCAATTTTAGTTCGATTTCTATGTCGTTGGACTTATATATCTCCCAATATAGTTGTGAGGTCACGTCTAATCCGGCGATGAATAACACCAAACATGCGCAATTACGGTAAAAACGCAGTGGCCAGTAACCGCTCATTGGACATGATTGTGGCATGGATAAAACAAAAATAAGAAATCACATGGCAACAATGGAGGCACATGTGTCAATTATTCAATTTTTTGGAAAGAAAAAGTCCAAAGATCCGGTCAACTCGGATATGGACAAGCAAAGAAAATATGAAGCTCTTGTAAGAGCCTATCACCGTGACTTATATCGATACGCATATTGGCTGTGTAAAGATCCCACTATTTCTGAAGATTTGGTTCAGGAGACTTGCTTAAGAGCCTGGAAGTCACTCGATAGCTTACAAGATGAAAAAGCCGCTAAGTCTTGGCTCATTACGATTTTGAGACGAGAGAATGCGCGCCGCTTCGAACGTAAACAATTTGATCTGGTTGATATCGAAGATCATGGTAATGATGCCAAGACCTCTGATGATCCCCATCATCAAACTCAATGGGTTCAAGCACAGATAATGAAGCTTGAAGAAGAGTACCGCGAGCCACTGTTTCTTCAAGTTGTTGGTGGATTTAGTGGCGAAGAAATCGGTGACATTCTTGGCCTTAATAAGAATACCGTTATGACACGCCTCTTTAGGGCACGCAATCAACTGAAAGAGTTATTAGATTCAGACAATACACAAAGAGGGCAGCAAAATGGATGAACTCGAATTCCGTCGACGCATTATGTCCGACCCTAAACAGCGAGATGAGTCAATTAATGCGGCTATCTCAGCAAGCGATCAAAACCGCCAATTTGCTGATGAGATTCTTGATCTTGATAAACGCATTGCAAAAGCAATGGCGGTTGAAGTTCCTGAAGATTTGGCTGATAGAATCTTGTTCAACCAAAGCTCTGCACTGGAAGACAAGATTGTTAGACCGAATTTCGCTCGCAAAGCGATGGCAATGGCCGCTTCAGTCGCCTTTGTTGCGGGCCTGCTCGTGGGACAACTAAACTGGGGTAATCTTATCATCACACCAGCGCAAGCTAGTCTGGCTAATACAGCGATTAAACACGTGATCGACGAAAAGCCGTTTGTCGCTAAGTTGGATGAACGCGTCGAGTCCTCACAGATCAACGCCAAGATGATGCCTTTTGACCATCAACTGTCTGACACCTTCCCTTATCACGTTTATTACCTTAACCACTGTGGGTTCGGTAAATCAAACGCGGTACACATGGTATTTCAAGGTGAAAAAGGCAAAGTCACGATGTTCTTAACAGGCATCGCATCAGATAAAGCAATCAACTTTGAAAAAGATGGTATGGCTGGGATTGTCGAGCCTATGGGAAAAAACAGTTTAATCCTTGTCGGTGAAGAGGGTGAAAACGTGGCTAAGATCGCTGAAAGTCTGTCAAATATCATCAAACCCCAAAATTAACAAACTGGTAACAATTTGTGACCTACATCATGGCTTGAGCAACGCGCTCAGGCCATTTTTTTAGCATAAAAGTAGAGCACAAACTCTAAAAAGGTGCATTTGTCAGTACTTTCCTGCCAGATAGCCATCATTTACACAATTTTATTGCCAAAGTGCCTAATGGTCGGATTTCTATATCATATACTTGGGTCTAGTATCAGCCACTACTGAGCTTTTGCTCAAATAATATCGTCCACTAGAGACGAACCAAAAAGGAAAGGCAAAAATGAACAAGACGCGTCTGTTTAAAAAATCACTTTTAGCAGTGACTATCACAACCGCAACTCTAGCTTCGCAACACGCTCTCGCTGCAGGCTTCCAACTTAACGCTCAATCAGCAACAGGTATCGGCCGTGCATTCGCCGGTGATGCAGTAATTGCTGATAATGCTGCTGTTATGGCTCGTAACCCAGCTGCAATGGCTCTATTTGATAAAATGGAACTATCACTAGGTTTCGAAAGCATTACTTCAATGATTGAAGTAAATGATGCGACTTACGCAAGTGACGTTTACAATCCGGCTACTGGTCAATCAACACCTGTATCTTCTAGCTCAGCTAACTATGATGATGCTGGTGATACATCTATTGCACCTAATATCCACCTGATTGTTCCGGTGAACGAAAAGTTCGCATGGGGTGTAAACGCATACTCAAACTTCGGGACTAAAACTGAGTTTGACAGCAACTATGTTGCATCTGAGTACGGTGGTTTAACAGATGTTAAGAGCTTTAACCTTGGTTTAGCTGCTTCTTACCGTGTAAACGAACAACTAAGCTTTGGTGCTGGTTTAGATCTAATTTATGGTCAAGGCACATTTAAACGAGCAGTTCCTGGCACTAACAGTGCGGCATACCTGCTAAACGTTGATAAAGCCGATGGCTGGGCTGTAGGCTTCAACCTAGGTTCTGTATATGAACTTGACGAGAACAATCGCTTCGGTTTAGCGTACCGTTACAGTCCAGAGTTTTCAGCAAAAGATGACGCTGGTCAAAAAGTAACGCTACCTCTACCAGACATGGTCGAGTTCTCAGGTTTCCACAAAATTGAAGACACCAAATTTGCGGTTCACTACAGCGTTCAGTGGATTGGTTGGAGCTCAATGGACAAGATCGATTTTGAAGACTTGAATGCTTCAAAATCTCAACTTGCTGCCGTTAGCTCTACTTACCAAAAAGACTACAAATGGCAAGATGGCTGGCGCTACGCGATTGGTGGTACTTACTACCTAAACAACGACTGGACTCTACGTACAGGTTATATGTATGACACAAGCGCTCAAGATAGCCTAACGTCTATCTCTGTACCAGATTCAGATCGTCAATGGTTCTCGGCAGGTTTCACTTACCAAATTGACTCGTCGTCTAATGTAGACTTTGGTTTCACTTACTTAATGGGTAAAGATACTCAAGTAAACGAATCTCTAGTTTTACCTAGCACGTCTAGCCCAACTGGCTATGGATTTACTTCTGTATCAGGCACTACACACGCGGATGCGATCCTAATGGGTCTACAATACAGCCGCAGCTTCTAATTTAAGCTAACGCACTAATATCAAGGGTCAGTAATTACTGGCCCTTTTTATTGCGTTAAGTTCCACTCTGGTAACACTTTATCAATTAACCACGCCGATTTAAGCTTACACCTGTATCCGAAAAACGTTTGTCTACAACACATGTGTTCGCTGAGTTTTGGAAACACACTCTTAACATCCAGCATTTTAATCTGCCTACGCATTATAGTTAGCATTTAACTCTAAAATCCATCTGTACATTGTTTTTAATTTTTAAAGTAATAACTCTAACCCTATGATCGCTCGACTGATATCAAATCAACTCAGCGAACATTACAATGAAAATGAATAAGACTCTCCTATCTATCGCAGTGGCGGGTAGCCTATTATCAACATCAGCGGCAGTAAACGCAGCAGGCTTCCAGTTAGCAGAATACTCAGCGACAGGCCTTGGTCGCGCTTACGCTGGTGAAGCAGCAATGGCTGACAACGCAAGTGCACAGTGGCGTAACCCAGCCATGCTGACGTATCTAGAAGGTACTCAGGTTTCTACTGGTGCGATCTATGTAAATCCAAACATTGATGTTAACGGCAGTGTTGATGGTTCTAAGTCTGCTAGCCCTTTGCTACCAACTTCAAATGCTTCGTCATCTGACTTTGCACACGATGCAGTCATTCCTAATCTATACATTTCACACCGTTACTCTGATGAAATTGCAGTAGGCTTTGCACTAGGCACCAACTATGGCATGGAAACTAACCTAGGTGATGGTTTTGCTGGCTCTCACTTTGGTAACGAAGCGAGTGTTATGACTATGGAAGCCAACCTAAATGTTGCATACAAACTCAATGAGCAATGGAGCTTTGGTGGTGGTCTTCGCTATGTCATGGGTGAAGGTAGTTTTGGCGCGAAAGCACCTGAATACAACGTACTTTCTGTACCTCAAGGGACGACTCTCAAGTACATGGAAGGTGACGACACTGCATTCGGCTGGCAAGCAGGCACCGCATGGCAAATTAATGATAATCACCGTATAGGCTTCGCATATAAATCAGCCGTTAAACTAAACCTTGAAGGTTACGCGACAGGTTTAGGCTTTACTCCTGCTTTAGCTACCGCGCGAGACAACGGTTCTATGAACCTAGAACTGCCTGCAACAGCTGAACTGGCAAGTTACCATCAACTAAATGATAAACTTGCCATCCACGCAAGTATCAATTGGACTGATTGGAGCAGCTTCGAGAAGCTTGAAGCTGAGCTTAATACTTACGGTACCAAGATGGTGAAGGAAGAAAACTGGGAAGACAACTACCGTTTCGCACTAGGCGCAACCTACATGATGAGCTCTAAGTTAGCACTGCGCGCGGGTGCAGCATACGATACATCAGCGGTAAGTGATCAAAACCGTACAATCACAATCCCAGAGACAGATCGTACGTGGTTAAGCCTTGGTGCTAGTTACGAAGTAACAAAGCAGTTCACTCTAGATGGTGGTCTAACTTACATTCTTGCTAAAGACGCTCCTATTAAAGAGTCACGTGGTTATGAGTCAGACAACGCTGCGCAGATGGTCGCGGGAGAGTTTGTTGGTGAAGTGAGCGGCAGCATCTGGCTAATCGGTGTACAAGCGAACTACACGTTCTAACCATTAGAAATATTTAGTAAAAAGGGCTTGGTCGATGACCAAGCCCTTTTTTATCAACAATATCCAGCGCTTTAGAACTCTTCGAGATACTCATCCAAAAACGCTTCTTGATCCTCATCGTAGTCATCTGTTACGACTTCAGCTTTGAAGTTCTGACGCTGGATATAAGCATCACGAGTCAATGCATACGGGTCAGGCGAGTTGTCAAGCAGCACTTCTTGGTTAACGAGCACTGCACGAGTCTCCATTCCTTCTAATGCCCATTTACCTAGCCCTGCCCAGATATTAAGAAAGGACAAAGGTACATACATACCGTCGACAACATCTGTCGCTTCACGGACAGTCCATGGGCCGTAACCCGGAACCATAACGTAAGGGCCATTCCCTACCCCGTAATGACCCACTGCGTCACTGAACGCTTTTTCATTATAGTCAGTGATGCCCGCCTCTGATGCGATATCGATTAAACCCGCTAAGCCAAACGTGGTGTTAATCCAAAAGCGGTTAAAGTGGTCAAGCGCTTTGCTGCCATTACCCATCAACAGATTGTTAATCATGCTAGAGGGTTCATCGAGGTTGCCTAAAAAGTTACGGATGCCACTGCGAATCGGAGTTGGCACGTAATTTACGTAGGCCAAAGAGACAGGTCGTACGAAATATGGGTCTAGATAATCATAGTTAATGGTCCACATTGAACGGTTGAAACCTTCAATAGGATCATAGGCTTGTTGCTGGCTTAAGCCTTGCTCATCATCGGGAGGCGTGCTGGCACATCCTGACAAAGCTAACACTGCGCATAGTAAAATCCCTAACCGCGAGTTGATACTCTTCATTATTATAATTTCCATAAAAAAGGCCGGTGAAAACACCGGCCTACTGCAATGAATAACCTACAGCCATTAATACTGATTATTAATCATAACTTCAACTGGTTCACCCATTTTAACGGCTTCGCTCTCACCAAACCAGTCCCCTTCTTTCGTTGCAACGTTTCCATCACTATCGATGCGCACGCGAACCATTAAAGAATCAAGGGAAGAGAGCTTTCTGTCTTGGAGCATACTGTTACCATCGTCCAACACTACCGTTCTTGGGAAAGTGCCTAATGGGTAACGAGCAGCGGCGACCGGCATTGGTGAACCATCGGCAGAATGCACAGACACAATCAATGATGAGTTCGGATCAGCGTTCACACCAGCACCAAGCGAAATGCTTACCGCAACAGACTTGCCAGTACCAGCTTGTTGACCCATCTGCTTTTGTGCATTTTCGATACTTCTGCTTAGCATTTCATAACGGCTGTCTTCAGGACCAATCATCTGTTGCATAATGCTCCAATAACGAACCGCAGCAGCAAAATCTTTACGCTCGAATGAGTCAAACGCCAGTAAGGAGAAGACGCGCAAATCGACGTAATCTTGCTGAACAAGCTTACCGAGTATATTGCGTGCTTTATCCTGATCGACATCATCCTGTGAAAGCATCAACGCTTGCGCGTAACCGAGCATGATGTCGGTATTCTGAGCTTCGAGGTTGTACGCTTTTTTCATCGCACCAATCGCCGTATCGATATCTCGGTTCGCCAATGCGATACGTCCCAACAGCAGCCAGCCAGTAGAATCATCTGGTTGGTAATGTAGGCGGGTACGCAATGCTAACGTCAAATCAGCCATCTCGTCATCACTTAACGCTGTGCCTTCAGGAGACATCAGTTTCTTAGACAAGGCGGGTAAGTTAGCACTAACTTGCTGCCACTGCATAACGTCTTGCGAAGCACCGAACTTAAAGTAAAGGCCATAAGAGAGACCGATAACCAATAAGGCTGAAGGCACAATAACGGCCAGCGCAGAGGTGTTACTCTCCTGCTGTTTGACGTTATCTGCTGGAATATCGTCCAACAATGATTGCTTAAGATCTTCAATCAAGTCTTGCTGGTTGTCGACCAAACCTTCATCGGTTTCTTCTTCCAGCTCTTCAAGACGATCTTTATAAAACGCTTTGTTGAGTTCATCACGCAATTCAGCATCGTTGTTGTTCTTTCTTTTAATGAAAGGCATAGCAATCATGACAATACTGATTGCAATAAGAATGACTGAAGCTATCCAAAATAGTGTCATTACTGCTTGTCTCCATCATTCTTTTCATTAAGCAGAGCCTTTAGGCGTGCTTCTTTATCGGCATCCCACTGCTGGCTGTCGGCTTTTGTGTTGGTCTTGGTTTTGCGGCTTCTAATAAGAATGAAACCAAAACCAAACATTACCACGGCAATTGGACCTAACCACAAGATTGAAGTCGCGATTGTAAACGGCGGGTTGTAAGTGACGAAATTACCATAGCGAGCAATCATATAATCGACGATGTCTTGCTTTGATTTACCTTCTTTGGTCATTTCATAGACTTTTTGACGTAAATCGACAGCCAATTCGGCATTCGAATCCGCGATGGTATTGTTTTGGCATTTAGGACAACGAAGCGTGCCTCCAAGCTCTTTAAATTGCTGCTCTTGTTCCAATGTATCAAACTCATACACTTCAATTGCAGCATGGGCAGTCAGCGCAAACAGCAAACTGGTCGTGATAGCGAGTATCCACTTTTTCATTGCTTCGCCTCCGCCAACATTGCTTCATACATTGGCTTAAGCTTCTCATTCCAGTTACGCGTATTCACATCGCCAACATGGCGGTAGCGAATAATGCCATTTGCATCAATTAGGAATGTTTCAGGAGCACCGTAAACACCAAGATCTAACCCAAGCATACCGTTGCCATCGAACAAGCTGATCAAATACGGATTGCCTAAATCATTCAGCCAGCCGACCGCTTTTTCTCGATCATCTTTATAGTTCATACCAATAATCTTGACGCCTTGAGACGCCAGTTCATTCAGGTATTGGTGCTCTGCATAACAAGTAGGGCACCAAGTCGCCCATACGTTAAGTAGTAGCGGCTCACCTTTAAAGATTGCCTGATCATAAAGTTTACCCGGCTCAGCTAGGTCTTCTAACTTGAACTTAGGCACCTCTTTGCCAACTAAAACAGATTCCAATTTAGTTGGGTCATCACCATGTTGGTTTTTTACTAGCTGGATGGCAAAGACTGCCACCAAGCCCAAGAACGCCACTAGGGGAATAAACAGAAACTTCTTATTCATTATGCCTCCTGCTTCTTCGCACTCTTTCTAAAGCGGTAACGTTTATCACTGATCGCAATTGCTCCACCAAGAGCCATCAATAACGAACCAGCCCAAATCCAGCGAACAAACGGTTTGTAGTAAATACGTACCGCCCAAGACTTGTTATCGTCTAAGCGTTCACCCATCGCTATGTAAAGATCTCGCGTGATTCCACGATCGATCGCCGCTTCAGTCATCATAGAGCGTGCGGTGGTATAGAATCGTTTCTCAGCATGTAAGGTGTTGATGTACTTGCCGTCGCGAGTAATTTCAAAGTCAGCAATGTAACCATCGTAGTTAGGACCATCTTTGTCGCGTAGACCTTGGAAGTAGAAGTCATAACCTTGGATTTCAAAGTGTTCGCCTGGTGCAAGCCTTACGTCACGCTCGATACTGTAGTTTTGCACCATCGCAATACCAATCACAGTAACGGCTAAACCAAGGTGACCAAGCATCATCGCCCAGTGGCTGCGTTGCAGTTTCTTCACCCCTTCGACAAACGAATGACGATGTGTCGCGCGTTGGTGAAGTTCGTAACCGTGTAGACACAGGATCCACAAAGACATGACCCAACCTAGGTAAGCCATAAACTGGAAACGTTCTGATAGAAGAACAACAAACACAGCAGCAAAGACCAGTGATACCACACCCGACACGAGCATCGGTTTAACTAGCCCAGACAAGTTGTCACGCTTCCAGCGGATCAGAGGACCGATACCTAACAGGAACGCAAATGGAATCATTAACCAAGCAAACAACATGTCAAAGAATGGCGCACCGATCGATACTGAACCTAATCCAAGCTGTTTGTGAACGAGTGGCAGTAACGTACCAACAAGTACGACAACTAGCGCCGCAATAAGCAGCACATTATTCGCAAGCAGAGCATTCTCGCGAGATACAAGTTCAAAGTTACCACGGACACGCACTGATGCCCCTTTCACTGCGAACAGTAGCAGCGAACCGCCAATCACAAAGACTAAGAAGCCTAGAATAAACATACCGCGAGCGGGATCGGATGCAAACGCATGTACCGAAACCAAGATGCCCGAACGAACTAAGAAGGTGCCAAGCAGACTCAATGAAAACGCTGAGATTGCAAGCAGTACAGTCCACGCTTTAAAGGTACCGCGTTTCTCTGTCACAGCCAGTGAGTGCATTAACGCCGTACCCGCTAACCATGGCATAAATGAAGCATTTTCTACTGGATCCCAGAACCACCAGCCGCCCCAGCCAAGTTCGTAGTACGCCCACCAAGAACCTAGTGCGATGCCTAGCGTCAAAAATAGCCATGCGGCTGTAGTCCAAGGACGAGACCAACGCGCCCAAGCCGTGTCAAGACGACCTGTCATTAGCGATGCAATTGCAAATGAGAAGGCAACCGAGAAGCCTACATAACCCATGTATAGCATTGGTGGGTGAATGATTAAGCCAGGGTCTTGAAGAAGTGGATTCAAGTCACGGCCATCCACAGGGAAGAATGGCAATGTACGTAAGAACGGGTTAGATGTCAGAATAATAAACAGTAGGAAACCCACAGTAATCATTCCCATCACCGCTAAAACGCGCGCCACTGATTCTTGAGGCATCCCGCGACTGAACGAAGCCACTGCGACTGTCCAACCAGCTTGAATTAATACCCAAAGTAGAAGCGAGCCTTCATGAGCACCCCATGCTGCCGTCAGACGGTAGTACCATGGTAGCTGGCTGTTGGAGTTGCTGGCTACATAGTTAAGCGTAAAGTCATTGGTATAAAATGCCCACAGCAATACACCAAATGAAACGGAGAGAAGTAAGAACATGCCCCAAGACAGAGGTCTGGCGCTGTTCATCAATAGAATGTTGTTACGTGATGCCCCAGCCAATGGCAAAATACTTAGCAAGACAGCTAATGCCAACGAGACAATTAGGGCAAAATGTCCAATTTCAGCAATCATTGATCGCTTCCTTGTTTTTGTTGTTCAGTGTATTGAAGTGGCTCATGCGTTTTCTTCATTGCTTCCGCAATTTCAGGTGGCATGTACTCTTCGTCGTGCTTAGCGAGAACTTCAAATGCTTCGATAGTCGTCGCATCTTTCAGTACACCTTGTGCAACAATGCCCTGCCCTTCACGGAAGAGATCTGGCAGGATACCGTCGTACAGAATCGTTACCTTAGGGCCTACATCATGCAAATCGAATGAAACGCGCAGAGATTCTGCATCACGTTTCACTGACCCTACGACAACCATGCCACCAATACGGAGACGCTGGCCGACTTCAGGTTTGGTGCCGTCGGGTTTACCATTAACAAGTTCAGTCGGTGTATAGAAAAGATCCATATTCTGATTAAGTGCGTACAGCATCAAACCTATGGTTGCACTGATACCAACAAAGATCGCGACAACAATGCCGAGTCTCTTTTTACGTCTTGGGTTCATAGTGTGTTCTCCAAATTTTTAGCTGCTTCTATACGAGCTTGTCTATCCACTTTTGCTTGAACTTCATTAAGTAGCGAACGGCCACGACGCAGGCTGACAACCAGTAAAATCAGCATGGCACCAAACGTCACACCAAACGCTGTCCACACATATCCTGCATAGCCACCCATAGCAAAGAAGTCACTCAAAGATTCAAAATGCATTTTTAACTCCCTCTCTGAGGTTTATCCGCCGCCAGCTTCACCACCCAAGGACGATGGGTCTCTTTGCTTATGATCTCGTTACGTAAGCGGATCATAGCCAGTGAACCAAAGAAGAAGGCAAAACCGATAATGTTCAGTAATAGTGGCCAAAGCATATCGTTAGAAATCGATGGCTTTTCAAATTTTGTAATCGTTGCGCCTTGGTGAAGCGTGTTCCACCATTCTACTGAGAAGTGAATGATAGGCAGATTGACGACACCAACAATGGCAAGAATGCCCGCAGCCTTAGCCGCTGTTTTCTGGTCATCGAATGCATGGTAAAGAGCAATCACACCTAGGTACAAAAATAGCAGGATCAGTTCAGCGGTAAGGCGTGCATCCCATACCCACCAAGTACCCCACATCGGCTTACCCCAAATTGCGCCAGTAATCAGAGCAATGAAGGTATACACTGCACCGATTGGTGCCATGGCCGATGCTGCCATATCCGATAAACGTACTTGCCACACAATGCCGATGAATGCGGCTATCGCCATCGACATGTAGACACCCATAGACCAAATCGCGGCTGGTACGTGAATATAAATAATTCGGAAGCTATCACCTTGCTGGTAATCAGAAGGTGCGTAGGCAAGCCCCCATACAGTACCGACAGATAAACATAGTAGTGCTAGTACAGAGAACCATGGCAAGAGCTTACCGCATAACTGATAAGCTGACTCAGGCTTGGCATAAGGATGGAGCCATTTCCACATTGTTGATCTCACTCTTACTTCAGGTTTGTCTAACTATTTGTTAAACAATTATTAGTTTTATAATTTATATAAAGGGGAAAACTCGTGCTTGATCGAAATCATCTAATTTACACTTACTCGAAGTGCGGCACTGATTGCAAACGGGGTTAGTGTCATTGCTCCCATAAACATCGCACCTAATATTGCTAATTGACCGTTGTACGCCATTCCCAATGAAGCGGCATCTATCGCTGATGTCGCAAAAATAAGGATCGGAATATAGAGAGGAAGAACCAATAAGCTCAACAAAACCCCTCCTTTTTGTAAACCCACCGTTAACGCTACACCAATCGCGCCGATAAAGCTCAATGTTGGCGTACCGACCAACAAGGTTAAAACAACCGCTGACCAAGTGTTGAAATCCAACGACAAGAGAACAGACAACAACGGGCTAATCAATATCAGAGGCAACCCTGTCAATAGCCAATGGGCAACCACTTTAGATATCACTACGATAGGCAATGGGACAGGCATTAGCATCATTTGTTCCAATGCACCGTCTTGGAAATCATCACGGAATAATCGCTCGAGTGAAAGAAGAGCAGAAAGTAAGGCTGCAACCCAAACAATACCTGCGGCTATTCGGGCTAATAAATTTGGCTCAGGACCAATACTGAGAGGAAATAGAGTAATCACGATAATAAAAAACCACAGCGGGTTAAAAATATCGGCTTGTCGGCGAAAAGCGATAAGAAGCTCACGTCTGATAATGCTATTAATAGTGCCAAACATGGTTAATCACCCAATTTAATTTTTCTAAGTTTTGGGTTGTCTGCGAACATGTCTTGGTGCGTGGTAAGCATAACAATGCCGCCACTATCCGCATGCTGCAAAAACAGTGATTCAAGCACCTTTACGCCCTGCTTGTCTATTGCAGTGAGTGGTTCATCCAGAATCCAAAGTTTATGATCGCTTAACCACAATCTTGCTAGCGCTACGCGTCGTTGTTGTCCGGCAGAAAGCTGACCGACAGGAACATCTTCACGCCCAGCCAGACCCACTTTTGTTAACGCGTTATAAATTGTGTTTTTGTCATAAGGTTGACGTGAATGAATGCTTAGATAAAAACGTAGATTTTCGTAAGCAGTAAGCTCGCGTTTCACCCCAGTCTGGTGACCGAGAAAGAGTAAATCCTGGTGAAATAGATCCCGACTCGATTCAATCTCTTCACCATTCCAGCTTATGCTGCCGTTATCGCGGTCACCAAGTCCGGTAATAATACGAAGCAGCGTGGTTTTGCCTGTACCATTTCTTCCTTCAACTTGAACTAACTCTCCGGAATTAATCGTAAAAGACAAAGATTCAAAGAGAACTCTTTCGTCTCTTATCGCTGTCAATTGAGATACTTCTAACATTTGTGGGATCACTAGATAAACTACGAAGGTGTATCTTACCACACCCTTTTCATCTCAAAACAGAATTAGACCTATACGAATCACGAAACTAAGTAAGAATCTGTTAATAATTAAGCATAACTCTTAGTAAATACCACTAAATGGTTACAAACACACATAAAAAAAGTGCCCTTAGGCACTTTTTCGTTTTTTGTTATCGTCTGCTACTGCGCTTTCGTTCCGCTGTTTTTCGTCTTTCGGGACTGCTTTCTAGCGGTGGTACCTTTTCCTTGCCAGCGATTTTATTTTGTAGCGACATCATAAGTTCCGCTTCGGCTTTCGGCAGTTCACACTCTTCAATCAACTCGTTGACGTCAGCACCGAGTTGAACCATCTTACTCGCCCGAGAATACAGGCGACCATCATTGTCCGCTTGCTCTAGTTCGGTAATACGCTCGTTTAAATGCTGAATGATATCCTGCTGCTCACTGACACGTTGCCCAAGTCCTACCACAACGGATCTTACTTCCAACAACTGTTTATTGGTTTTTTGCAGCTCTTTATCTAAATGGCGGTTTTGTTGACGAAGATGCTCAGACGAGCGCGTTTGTCCACGCTTTAGTCGTAATAACGCTAAGCCTAAAAACAACAATATTAAGGCTATCGCTCCGGCAATCACCGGAGCACTGGTCATCCAACTCGTATCCATTATAGGTGAGCCATCTCATCCCATTCTTCATCGGTCAGTAGCTTGTTAAGGTCTACTAGGATAAGCAGCTTGCCATCACGGTTGCTGACACCTTGGATGAATTTAGCACTTTCATCTGTACCAACGCTTGGCGTAGTGTCAATTTCAGATGAACGCAAGTAAACAACTTCAGCCACGCTATCAACCAGAATACCGATGACTTGATGCTCAGATTCGATAACGATAATACGTGTATTATCCGTGATCTCGCCTTCCATCAAACCAAAGCGTGAGCGGGTATCAATAACTGTTACAACGTTACCACGTAGATTAATAATACCTAACACGTAATCAGGTGCACCTGGTACTGGCGCGATTTCAGTGTAACGCAGTACTTCACGTACTTGCATTACATTGATGCCGTAGGTTTCTTCTTCTAGTTGGAACGTCACCCACTGAAGCACTTCGTCGTTAGACTGCTCTTTTCTTACTTCTACTTCATTAGTTTGAGACATACCTTATCCTCTCTAAGCCTAAATCGGCATAAATGTTCTAACTATCTAGTGCTTTGACATCAAGCCCTGCATTAAGCATAGCTATCAATGCTTCAACATGGACCAAAGCACACATTTTTTCTTTAACCATTCCAGCAAGCCATGGGCGTTTACCCGCGGTTTCTCGCCAGCGTACCATCTCAGGGTTCAATGACTCGGTACCCATCAACTCAGTGGATGCCAAGCCCCACATGCTCTCACCGAGCATGACTATGTACTGATACTTTTCTTTGTGACTATCGTCTTTCAGCTTTTCAGCCATCACCCATTTTGCTGTATCCACAACATCAAGCTGAGCTTCACGACTGGTCTGAAGGCCTAAATACCAGTCTGGGCGACCGATAAGATGGTTCAGTTCAGCAATGCGGTGGATACCGCCAAGTTCATCAAGTGGAACGGCAAAAGTGACATTATTCACGTCAAAATACAGAACCTGAAAATCGCTTTCCCGCTGAGTCGAATGCCAAGTGCCTAATCCACGATTGCCAGACTGTGTTTCAAGTTGAGGTTCAACTTCAGCGACGGTTTCAACATCCACTTGTGGCTGTTCAATTTCTACTTGAGGAGCGTCAAACTCTTGCTCAACAACAATGTCGGGCTCGGCAACAGTTTCAACCGCAACCTCTTCGATGTCCCATTCTTGAACTTCTTCGATCTGTGGTTTGGTTTGTACTTGAGCGATGTTGAGCGTATTTTGCTCCATCACTTCTTCAAGTTCTAACTCAGCGACAGGGTTGGTCGATTCAAGCTGTTTAAGCAGACGCTCGACATCATCTAACTTTGGTACTTCAATTTCCTCTATTGGAAGACGGTAGTAACTCTTTTCTTCCACAGACTGAACTAACGGTTCTAACTCTATTGGCTCTAAATCAGGTTCAGGGACAACGGATAGTATTGATTCCTGCGTATCAATTTGTTGCTCGTCGCCTTCCATACTCTCTTCAAGGAGAGCAGAGAAGTAATCATCTAGCGCTTGTTCGCTTGAGAGCGATGAGTGGTTAGTCATCGATGGCCAACCTCTCTAGATGAATGAGCAACTGCTTGTAAGCAAACACGCCACGGCTACCTGAAGCAAAGTGCGACACCGGTAAGTGTTTTAAACTGGCATCTCTGAACTTAGTGTCTATCGGTACTGCCGATGACCAAACCTGACTTGGGTAATCTTTTTTCAACTGCTGTAGCGTCTGAAGTGAGGCGCGGGTACGTTTGTCATACATGGTCGGAACTATGGTGACCTTGAATGACTTATTGCGTGACTTTTGCATAATCGCCAGCGTACGTACCATGCGCTCTAGCCCTTTCATCGCTAGGAATTCAGTTTGCACCGGGATCAAAATACGATCACTTGCCGCAAGCGCATTGACCATCATAACGCCAAGAATCGGTGGGCAATCTATTAGCACATAGTCATAGTGCCCTCTGATTGCCAACAACGCGCGTTTGAGAATCAATCCCATACCACTTCTGTTGCCCATCACACGATCCAATGTCGCCAAAGACATGTGCGCAGGGATCAAATCGATACCTTCAATATCTGATCTCATCACTAACGGCATCACACTTTGCTCGGTATACTCTTTTAGCTGAAACAGATCAAACAAGCTTGAGGCAACGGTGTCTGAATCGTAACCAAGGTAAGTGGTCAAAGACCCATGAGGGTCTGTATCAACTAAGAGAACTCGCTTGCCTTGTTTACTTAGCAAACCAGCCAGCGTAATGGTGGTTGTCGTTTTACCAACTCCGCCTTTTTGGTTTGCTATGCTCCATACAATCATGAATGACCTCTATGCTAGACCGACTTCGACTAACATACGCTCAGCAATTCGATCCAGCGGTAAATCTTCGGTAGAGATCCCCGCTTTTGCAACGGCTTGTGGCATGCCATAAACAACACAGCTTTCTTCATCTTGAGCCCAGATGGTAGCGCCTGCACTTTTCAGCATTCGTGCACCTTCTCGACCATCCGCACCCATCCCAGTCAACACCATTGACAGAACTTGGTTAGAGTAAATCTTAGCTGCGCTACCAAAGGTGACGTCCACACATGGTTTGTAGTTCATGCGCTCACCACCATCAATGACACGTAACTTGGCGGATCCAGGACGACCTTCAATCATCATCTGCTTACCACCTGGCGCCAAATAAGCGACACCCGGTTTTAATACATCGCCATCTTCCGCTTCTTTCACTTGAATCTTACATAGCGAGTTCAATCGGCTAGCAAAAGCGGTAGTAAATGTCGCTGGCATATGCTGAATGAGAACAATGGGATGAGGATAATTGCCAGGTAATTGTGTCAATATTTTTTGCAGCGCGACAGGGCCACCCGTGG
Source organism: Vibrio sp. M260112 (assembly GCF_036533775.1). Taxonomy (NCBI): domain Bacteria; kingdom Pseudomonadati; phylum Pseudomonadota; class Gammaproteobacteria; order Vibrionales; family Vibrionaceae; genus Vibrio; species Vibrio sp. M260112. The sequence continues at coordinate 56,898 of NZ_JATABH010000005.1, forward strand.
AGGTGCCTATCGCCGTCAATTGATACTTCTTACCGCTCGCTTTAAATCGCGTTGCAACCGAAGGTCTTGCCGCTGCCGTCGGAGCTGGACGAAGTGGTGTACGTCCTGCTGCCGGAACCGGAGCTGTCGGCTTCGTCACCGCTGGTCTAACAACCGCACGTCGCATTGAAGCGCGTTTAGAAGCAATCTGAATGACGCGCTGTTGTAACAAGGCGACGGCTTCGTCACGGTTACGCGCAATGTCTTCAAACTTTTTAGGTAAAAAATCTAACGCTCCCGCTTCAAGCGCATCTAACGTTGCCTTCGCACCGTCATGAGTCAGCGATGAAAACATTAAGATAGGTACAGGACACTTAGCCATAATCTCTCGAACGGCGGTGATGCCGTCCATGACCGGCATCTCTATATCCATCGTTATGACATCTGGCTTGATAGTTAACGCTTTTTCAACCGCTTCCTTACCGTTAGTGGCAACATCGATGACCTCCAACCTTGCCTCAGCGTTAATTATCTCACTCACGCGACGACGGAAGAAACTCGAATCATCAACTACTAATACTTTGATCGCCATATTTGTCCTTCTATATCTCGCGATTTAGATTCGCGAAGCAGCAGCATACTGCTTAAGCAAATCTGGTACATCTAGAATAAGTGCAATGTGACCGTCACTAGTGATTGTCGCACCCGCCATACCCGGCGTTCCTTGTAGAAGATTATCTAGAGGTTTAATCACGACTTCTTCTTGACCTATTAAGGTGTCGACGACAAAACCAACACGCTGGCTACCAATTTGCACAATAACCACATGACCATGGCCTTTACGCAGTTCAACTTTATCCGCTCGAGGTGCCAGCCAATTTTGTAGATAGAACAGTGGAATAGATTTCTCACGAACGATGATTGTCAACTGACCATCAACGACGTTTGTACGGCTCAGGTCTAAATGGAAAATTTCATTCACACTCGCTAACGGTAGGGCAAACGGGTGACCCGCAACGCCTACCATTAGAGTTGGTAGAATCGCCAGTGTTAACGGTACCTTGATAGTGATCTTGGTGCCTTTGCCCATTTCTGAGTCAATATCGATAGAGCCATTGAGGGTATTGATCGCCGTTTTTACTACGTCCATACCTACACCACGACCCGAGATATCGGAGATTTTCTCCTTACTCGAGAAACCAGGCATAAAGATGAGGTTGAAACACTCTTTATCCGTCAATCGTGACGCTGCGTCTTCGTCCATCATTCCGCGTTTAACGGCGATGCCACGAAGTTTATCAGGGTCCATACCACTACCATCGTCAACGATAGCCAGTTCAATATGGTCACCTTCTTGAGATGCAGATAGGATCACTTTACCTGTTCTTGGTTTTCCTGAAGCAACGCGCGCTTCTGGCATTTCAATGCCGTGGTCAACTGAGTTTCGCACCAAGTGAATCAATGGATCCGCTAGCGCTTCAACAAGGTTTTTATCAAGATCCGTCTCTTCTCCACGCATCTCTAACGTGATGTCTTTGTTCAAGCTACGTGCTAAGTCGCGGACAACGCGTGGAAAACGGCCAAATACTTTTTTGATTGGCTGCATACGCGTTTTCATGACTGCGCCCTGTAGGTCAGCAGTCACTACGTCTAGGTTTGCTACCGCTTTAGACATCTCTTCGTCGTTGCTATTCAAACCTAAGCTGAGCAGTCGGTTACGTACCAATACCAATTCACCCACCATGTTCATGATGATGTCTAGTGTCGAGGTATCAACACGAACGGTCGCTTCTACCTGAGGCTTTTTAGCTTGAGTCGCCGGAACTGCGGCTTCTTTCTTCGCTGGCGGTTTAGGTTGTTCTTTTGGCGCAGTCGCTACCGCTGGTTGTGGCGCCGCAGCTGGTTTAACTGGGGCAGCCGGTGCAGGGTTAACGGCAGCAGGCTTAGTCGCCGCATCCAGCTCTTCAACTGACGGGCCTTTGCCTGAACCATGAAGATCGTCAAGAAGTCTCTCAAACTCTTCATCGGTCATTAGATCGCTATCGCCAGCCATAGATGGGGCTGCTGGTACAGGCGCAGGCGGTGGGGTCGGAGCATCACTCTCTCCTGGCGCTTTACCTACACCGTGTAATTCATCGAGCAGTTTCTCAAATTCATCATCGGTGATATCACCACTCATATCTGCACTCACCGCAGGAGGTGGTGTCGCTGGTGCGGCTGGTTTGCTGGCAGATGTGCCTGGAGCACTTCCTGCACCGTGAAGCTCATCTAACAGTCTTTCGAATTCGTCTTGAGTAATTTCATCAATAGATCCCGCAGAGACGTCAGCTTTAGGTGCCGATGTTTCAATGACGGGCTCAGGGATAACAGGCTCGGCTCGAACGGTTTCTTCAATAACAGGGGGAGCGGAGACTGCTTCATCAGCGGATGCAGGCTTGCTTAAGCGATGCAATTCATCCAACAGATCTTGTTCTGCACGTGGCAACGGTTCTCTATCTTGTACAGCTCGGAACTGTTCATTGACCGTATCCAGCGCTTTAAGCATTGTATCCATAAGGCTAGCATCAACGTGACGCTGGCCATTACGCAGGATATCGAACACGTTTTCTGCACCGTGACAAGTATCAACGAGTTCAGTCAACGACAGGAACCCGGCACCACCTTTAACAGTATGGAAACCACGGAAAATGGCATTTAATAGATCTTTATCTTCAGGATTATTTTCTAGTTCAACCAACTGCTCTGAGAGTAGTTCTAGAATTTCTCCCGCTTCGACTAAAAAGTCCTGAAGAATGTCTTCGTCTAAATCGTAGCTCATATGTTACCTCTAAAACCCAAGACTTGAGAGTAAGTCGTCGACTTCGTCTTGTGATGAAACCGCATCATCCCTTTCTTGAGGATTAAGGATAGGTCCCTCAGGGTCTGTCGATGCTTTGTTCTTGTTATGTGCACTTTGTTCCAGCTGACTAGAACCAAACGCAGTCAGAATTTCGACTAATCTACCTTCAACTTCGTTGACTAAGGTAATCACACGTCGAATGATCTGCCCGGTTAGATCTTGAAAATCTTGAGCCATTAGAATCTCTGTTAGCTGTCCCCTAAGTTCAGAGCTATCACCTTCCACTTCCCCTAACAGGTCGTCGATTCGGTGACACAGAGCTTTAAATTCGGCGAGCTCTATTCGACCATGCATAAGTTCATTCCATTGAGGACGAACTTGCAAAAGCCCATTATGCAGGTTGTCCGCGATGGGTAGACAACGGTCTACTGCATCCATGGTTTTATTCGCGGCGACTTCGGTCTTATCAATGACGTACTGGAGGCGATCCCTTGCATCTGGGATTTCGTCATTGGCGATCTCGCTCATTCGCTCATCAACGCTAAAGTGTTTAATTGACTCATGTAAGTCACGAGTCAATTCCCCAATTTCTTGTAGCATCGGATTTGAGATGTTTTCGTATATGCCTTTAACAAGAAGATCCGCTTCTTGTTGTTGACCATCTTCTAATAGCTCGACGAGCTGCTTTGCCTGTTCTAATGAAATCATTCTGAATTGGCCTTTCACGCTATTCAGTCAATACCTTGACTATAAGCGCTCAAAAATCTTATCTAGTTTTTCTTTTAATGTAGCAGCAGTAAACGGTTTAACGATGTAGCCGTTAACGCCCGCTTGAGCAGCTTCAATGATTTGCTCACGTTTAGCTTCAGCCGTGATCATCAACACTGGTAAGTGTTTTAGCTCATCGTCAGCTCGAATATGCTTTAGAAGGTCAATACCTTGCATACCTGGCATATTCCAGTCTGTCACGACAAAGTCGAACTCACCTTTTTTTAACATAGGTAACGCCGTTAAGCCGTCATCCGCTTCTTGGGTATTATTGAAACCCAAATCACGAAGTAAGTTCTTAACGATACGGCGCATTGTTGAGAAGTCATCAACAATAAGGATCTTCATGTTTTTATTCAAAATTGCCTCCACTGAGTTCGAGATCAGTGATTTTTACTCATTATTTGTCCATGCACTCAACTTTGTGCGTAGACGCTGCATTGATTGGCTTAGTATTTGGCTAACGCGTGACTCGCTAACACCAATTACTTCACCGATCTCTTTTAAGTTTAACTCTTCATCGTAATAAAGCGAAAGTACTAAAGCTTCTCTCTCTGGTAGAGATTTAATCGAGTCTATCAAGGCCTTGCGGAAATATTCATCAGCGACACCCTGAAAAGGTGCATTCTCTTCGTCACTATCATCGGAAGTAATGACGTCTTCTGAAACTCCAAGGTCTTCAATCCCGACCAAACGTGAACAGTTAATATCCGTTAATATCGTATGGTATTGCTCTAGGCTAATGCCCATGTGCTGAGCGACTTCTGTATCGCTGGGGTCACGGTTTAATTGCCCTTCTAACTCTGCAATGGCTTGGCTTACTTCTCGGTTGTGCTTATGCACTGACCGAGGAACCCAGTCTCCACGGCGAATATCGTCGAGCATCGCACCGCGAATTCGGATACCCGCATAAGTTTCAAAGCTCGCCCCTTTACTACCGTCGTAGTTTTTCTGGGCTTCGAGCAATCCGATCATACCCGCTTGAATAAGGTCTTCTACCTGCACACTTGGCGGTAATCGCCCTAGCAAATGATGAGCAATACGTTTCACCAACACCGAGTATTTCTCTAAAAATACCCGCTGACTGTTTTGGTTTGCGTACTGTTCATAGGTCAACGCCTTATTCACCAAATGGTTCCTCTAACATCTCTGGTCTATTCAGTAAGCGTTCGACAAAAAACTCAAGATGTCCACTCGGTGTTTTCGGAATTGGCCAAGTTAGTGCTTTGCTTGCCAATGAGCCGATTGCTAATGCCGCTGGAGATCTTGGAAATGCGTCGACAACAATCTTTTGCTTTTTCACTGCTTGTCTAACTTTATCATCCAACGGAATACATGCTACGAGCTCAAGGCTCACATTCAAGAATCGCTCTGTGACCAAGGTCAACTTTGCGAACAATTCTCTTCCTTCTCGGTAGCTTCTGACCATATTTGCAACAATTTTAAATCGTTGTACCTGATGGTCTTTGCTCAATAGTTTAATTAAAGCATAAGCATCAGTGATCGATGTGGGTTCATCACAAACAACCACAACCACATCTTGCGCTGCACGAGAAAAGCTGACAACCATATCGGAAATACCTGCTGCGGTGTCAATTAGTAGCACGTCCATTTCATCTTCCAAGCTACCAAATGCTCGGATCAGTCCAATATGTTGTGCGTGCGACAACTCTGTCATCGATTGGGTACCGGAGGTTGCTGGAATAATTTTAATTCCATGCGGTCCTTCTACAATCGCATCTTTGAGTTCGCATTCACCAGCAAGAACGTGGCCAAGGTTTTTCTTAGGTCGAATGCCAAGCATTACGTCGACATTAGCCAGACCAAGGTCCGCATCGAGTACCATGACTTTCTTACCTTGGCGAGCCATCGAAATAGCCATTCCCAACGTTACATTTGATTTACCAACACCGCCTTTACCACCCGTCACTGAAATGACCTTTGTTAAAGAAGGCTGCGTTAAACGGCGCAATCCGCTAGCTTGGTCTTGTATCATATTCTTCGTCATAATCGTCCGCCGCCTAGAACCTCTCCGCTTCACTATTCCAGTAGTGAGGTTCATCATCTGTCGACTTCTCAAGTAATTCATTTGCTTTAGCGACCATATATTTTGGTTGCGCTATAACAATGTCTTCAGGCACTCGTTGTCCATTCGCGATATAAGCCACTGGCAGCGCGTTTTGCACTGTGACACTGACAAACTCACCTAAACTCAGTGACTCATCTAGCTTAGTCATAATGCATCCAGACAACGGGATACGTTTAAAGTGATCAATCGTTTCCTGCAGTACTTTTCGCTGTGCAGTAGCAGGTAAAACTAGGTAGCTGTGGATCATCTCTCCACTCTCATGCATCAAGGTGTCTAATTGTTCCGACAGTCTTACATCACGCTGACCCATACCCGCCGTATCAACAAGAATTAGGCGACGATTTCTTAACTGATATATTACATCGGCTAACTCTTTGGAATCTTTAGCGACTTTTACTGGACATCCCATAATTCTTCCATAAATCGCAAGTTGCTCATGCGCACCAATACGGTAAGTATCCGTTGAAACCAACGCAACGTTATCTGCGCCGTATTCCATCGCGGCTCGCGCAGCTAGCTTGGCCACTGTGGTTGTTTTGCCGACACCTGTTGGACCTAACAGAGCAACAACGCCTCCTCGTTTAAGGATATCTTGCTTAGCAATAGGAATTTGATCGGACACTAGCCCCAGTAACGCCTTCCATGCCTTGGTTGGTGGCGTATCTTCTGGGATATAGCAAGCTAACTGGTCAGCAAGATCAGATGACACGCCCATGCGTTCAAGACGTTTGATCAACATAGCACGCAAAGGTTCTCTACGTTCGACCTCTTGCCACATAAGTCCCGAAACCTGATGTTCTAAAAGACGACGAATAGAGGTCATCTCTTCTTTCATCTCTTCTAGGTCTTCGTTGGCGACGACGCTTTCAGGCTGTCGGGAACGCTCATAACGAGTTGGATCGAGCTTTGCCGCTGGCTTTTGAATTCTGCGGTCTTCAGCAATCAATCTTGCTAAAGGCGAATCTTGCTGAATTTGAACATTTTCGCGATCACCATAACGCGCTGCATTTTGACGTTGTAGCAACGCCGATAGGGAGTCTGGATTGCTCTCCTCATCACGACCATCCGTTGCCGATTTACCATTGCTGTATTGTTTTAGCATGCTAGCAAAACGCTTGGTCATGGATCGACCAGAATCTGCTTGCGATTGGAGGCTGACTCGGTCTTCATCTAACGTTCTATTCGAAGCAGGCAAACTCGCCGGAGCCTGACGAACGGGTGTATGCCGTGGATTCGAGTTGTAGCTGTTACTAGAACGATTCGCTCCATCGCCATCAACCGCGGCGACGATTTCTACTCCACCCGCGACTTTTTTGTTCGACATGATTACCGCATCATCACCAAGTTCTCCTTTGACTTGGAGCAGGGCTGTGCGCATGTCTTTGGCAAAAAATCGTTTAATTTTCAAATTATATTCCGTATATCAACGCATTAGAACTAGTTGCCGACAGCTTGAACAATGCGAATTTGTTTCTCGTCAGGGATTTCTTGATAAGAGAGTACTCTTAACGAAGGAATCGTATTTTTGACAAATTTGGCTAATGTAGAGCGTAGTACACCTGATGTCAGAAGGACTGCTGGCTCGCCTTTAAGTTCTTGCTCTTGTGTTGCATGACTTAAAGAAGATTGTAGTCGTTCTGCGAGACCTGGCTCAATTCCTGCGGATTCTCCTCCAGACGCCTGCATGGTCTGATGCAAGAGTTGTTCCAGCTCAGGAATAAGGGTAATTACGGGCAACTCTGGTTCTATGCCATTGATTTCCTGAACAATTAGTCGCTTAAGTGCAATACGAACAGCAGCGGTCAGGATGTCAGGTTCTTGACTCTTACTTGAGTATTCGGACAAGGTTTGAACTATGGTTCGGATGTCCCTGATCGGTACCGCCTCATTGAGTAGATTTTGCAGCACTTTTACGACAACACCCAATTGAAGCTGGTCTGGTACAAAACTCTCCACCAGTTTAGGCGTGCTGCGTCCGAGCATTTCGAGAAGATTCTGCACTTCTTCGTGACCAATGAGCTGAGATGCATTATTGGTGAGTAGTTGACTCAAGTGAGTCGCCAGTACGGTTGACGAATCGACAACGGTATATCCGAGCGCCTGTGCATGCTCTCGTTGCTCTTCACGAATCCAAACCGCTTCGAGGCCGAACGCTGGGTCAATCGTCGGCTCTCCGTCAATCATTCCATAAACTTGGCCAGGGTTGATTGCCAGTTCCATATCCGGTCTGATTTCTGCTTCACCTACCGCGACACCCATAAGGGTAATTCGATAGCTGTTCGGTGTCAGCTCAAGGTTGTCACGAATATGTACTGCTGGGATTAAGAAACCAAAATCTTGAGAGAGTTTTTTTCTTACCCCTTTAACTCGTTCTAACAGCTCACCACCTTGGTCTCGGTCAACAAGCGGGATCAAACGATAGCCGACTTCAAGCCCAACAATATCGACGGGCTGAACGTCATCCCATGACAGTTCCTTAGGCGTTGGCGAGTCTTGTTCGGTCGTGGTTGGAAGTGATGTTTTTTCCGCAGCGCGTTTCTGCTTGTAATTAATCCAGTATGCGCCGCCCGCAGCCAACGATGCCAATAACAGGAAAGCAAAGTGCGGCATTCCCGGTACAATCCCCATCACACCAAGAATACCAGCGGTGATCATTAGTGCTTTAGGGTTGTCGAACATCTGGAACACGACCTGTTGGCCCATGTCTTCATCGGTATTTTGGCGCGTCACCATAATCGCCGCTCCGATAGAGAGCAATAGCGACGGTATTTGAGCAACCAAACCATCACCGATCGTCAGTAGCGTATAGATTTCTATCGCTTCACCAAAGCCAAGTCCGTATTGCACCATACCAATCGACAAACCGCCGATGATGTTGATGAATAAGATCAAGATACCCGCTATCGCATCACCTTTAACAAATTTTGACGCACCGTCCATCGAACCATAGAAGTCTGCTTCTTTGGTGACTTCCTGACGTCTTGTTCTTGCTTGGTCTTGGTCAATCAGGCCTGCATTAAGATCGGCGTCGATTGCCATTTGTTTACCCGGTAACGCGTCCAAGGTAAAACGAGCACTAACTTCTGAAATACGTCCCGCACCTTTAGTAACAACCATAAAGTTAATGATCATCAAAATGAGGAACACCACCAAACCAACCGCATAGTTACCACCGATAACGACACTACCAAACGCTTCAATGACGCTACCTGCGGCGCCAGCACCTTCGTGACCATAGAGTAGAACAACACGAGTTGAAGCTACGTTAAGAGCAAGCCTCAAGAGGGTTGCAATCAGCAGTACGGTAGGAAAAGCAGCAAAATCGAGCGGTCTGCGGGTGTAAACCGTTACCAGTAGTACCACCATGGCCAACGCGATGTTGAAGGTGAAAAACAAGTCGAGCAGGAAGGCAGGAATTGGCAATATAACCATCGCCAACGTAGCCAAAACCATGACTGGTGCGCCAATCGCTGGCATAGCACGTTGTGGAATCGAAGGCAGCTTGTCAGCAAACGGCAGGGAAAACTTCATAGTTAGGTAGCTACAATATTAGATAAAAAGAACAATTTGGTTTGACTATGCAATATCCAGTCCATTAATCCTGTCAAATTTATGGCTGAGGAATGGGCAACCAAACACCTACCAGGTTGACGCGAAGAGACGTTAGGCATACACAGCGACCAAATTCAAAAAAAACCGGGCTGAAGTACGCCACAAACGAACTATGGATGGATATTAAACATCAACTCGCCAGTTAATTTCTGTGGCGAGTAGTCAATAGACACGAGACCCGATGTCGGAAACATTGGCGGAATCATATCCGTAACAAACTCAGCGGTTAGATAACCAACGAGAGGAAGGTGCGAAACAATCAGAACACTCTCCAATTTGTCTAGTTCAACCAATGCAGCAACGTAATCGGCTACCTGTTCAGAATCACCGTAAGGGGTGATGTCTGGGCATGTTTCTACATGATCAGTTGTAAAGCAAGCTGAGATTTCTTGCCAAGTTTGCTGCGCTCTAATGTAAGGGCTTACAAGTACTCGATCAAAGTGAGCAAAACCTTTATCCGCACAGACTCGGGCTACCGCTAGAGATGCACTTCTGCCGCGCTCCGTCAGCTCTCGTTGCTCATCACTTTCAGCAAAATGTTCCGCTTCTCCATGACGCATAATGAAAATTTTCATGGCTTATTCCTAATGCTATCCCCGCATTACACATCGATGCGGTTATTGTTATGTGGCTGCTTGTATGGCAGCTTGATTTATTATTGTGTGACGATGTTTCTTAGCCACGATAGTTTGTTGAGCTATGAATAATTATATCAACTCCAAGATGAAAGACTCTGACTTTCTTAACACTCTTTAAAGTCAGATCATTCTATTTCTATCACTCATTTTGCTCATATTTCTCAAACAGATAGTTTGCAGTCAGCGGTATCCGAGTCATAATTACCCTATCGCTCATAGTAGCATCGCTTAATTTCCGGAGAATGTATCGTGCACATTAGTCCAAATGATACCAATCAATACCGTTACTTAACTCTGACTAATGGCATTCGAGTATTATTGATCCACGATAACTGTGCGCAGAAATCCGCAGCGGCATTAGCAGTCAATGTTGGTCACTTCGACGACCCCGTCGAACGAGAAGGGTTGGCGCATTATCTCGAACACATGCTATTTCTCGGCACAGAAAAATACCCGAAAGTTGGCGAATTCCAAAGTTATATTAACCAGCATGGCGGCAGCAACAATGCTTGGACGGGAACGGAACATACGTGTTTCTTTTTTGACGTTTCACCCAATGCCTTTGCAACCAGTCTCGATAGGTTCAGTCAATTTTTTACCGCCCCGCTATTTAATCCGGAAGCCTTGGACAAAGAGCGCCAAGCCGTTGAATCAGAGTACAAACTCAAGTTAAATGACGATTCTCGCCGTCTTTATCAAGTTCAAAAGGAGTTGGTCAATCCCGAGCATCCCTTTAGTAAATTTTCGGTGGGTAACCTCGAAACTCTGGGAGATAGAGAGGGCAAATCAATTCGAGATGAGATCGTCGCTTTTCATTTCGAGCAGTATTCAGCCGATTTGATGACGCTAGCTATCACGGGGCCTCAAGGTCTCGACCAACTCGAATCTTGGTGTATTGAAAAATTCACAGCCATTCCGAATCATAAACTCGCCAATAAAGAGATTACCGCTCCTTATTGCCAAGAGGATTCGACGGGCATCTTGGTTAACATTGAACCGATAAAAGAGATACGCAAACTCATACTGACGTTCCCAATGCCAAGCATGGATCAGTATTACCAATCTAAACCCCTCTCCTATTTCGCCCATTTATTGGGTTACGAAGGCAGCGGTAGCCTAATGATGGCTCTCAAAGAGCAAGGTTGGATTACCTCTTTATCAGCTGGTGGCGGTACCAGTGGTAGTAACTATCGCGAGTTTTCAGTGAGTTGTGCGTTAACGCCAAAAGGACTCGATCATACCGACGACATTATCCAAGCGGTATTCAGTTACCTTGCACTGATTAAGGAACATGGGATGGCAGAGTGGCGCTACCTTGAGAAACAGGCCGTTCTTGAGTCCGCCTTCCGTTTCCAAGAACCGACTCGACCGCTCAATTTAGTCAGCCATTTAGTGATAAACATGCAGCACTATCGTGAGCAGGATGTGATCTATGGTGACTTCATGATGAATCACTATGATCCTGAGCTTCTGACCTCACTGTTTGACTATTTTACGCCTGAGAATTTACGAGCGACTCTCGTCGCAAAGGGTTATGACTACCCAAATAGAGCAAAATGGTATTTTACGCCCTACGGTGTTACGCCACTCTCAGCCGAACAAAAAGCGTTTTTCAGAGAAAACAGCAGCCTAAGCTTTGCTCTACCGGATAAAAACCCATTTATTTGCTTTGATTTAGATCCGAAGCCGTTAGAGACACCGCACAAAACGCCACAGGTGCTGGAAGAGCTACCCGGGTTCAAACTCTGGCACCTGCAAGACACGGAATTTCGTGTGCCTAAAGGGGTCATCTACATTGCGATAGACAGCCCTCATGCGGTCGCCAATCCACGTAACATTGTTAAAACGCGCCTTTGCGTCGAGATGTTCCTCGATAGCCTAGCAACCAACACATACCAAGCTGAGATCGCGGGTATGGGCTACAACATGTATGCCCATCAAGGTGGCGTGACCCTCACCATTTCTGGTTTTAGTCAAAAGCAGCCTGAATTGATGAGATTGATCCTCAGTCGCTTCGCTCAACGGGACTTTAGCGAAACTCGCTTTGACAACATAAAACAACAGCTTTTAAGAAACTGGTTAAATTCGGCTCAAGATCGCCCTATATCGCAACTATTCAATGCATTAACTGGCATTTTGCAGCCAAACAATCCCCCCTATGCTGTTCTGGTAGAAGCGTTGGAAACCATCAATGTCGATGAACTGTCTAGTTTCGTTGATTCGATTCTGGCTGAGCTGCATGTTGAAATGTTTGTTTATGGGGATTGGACCAAGGCAGACGCTTTGTCTCTTGGTACGACGTTAAAAGATGCTTTGAGAGTGCAAAATCAGCAGTATGAAGAAGCGCTGAGACCATTGGTCATGTTAGGCAAGAATGGCTCATTCCAACGAGAAGTGTTTTGTGACCAAGAGGATTCAGCCACCGTTCTTTACTACCAATGCGACGACACCAGCCCTCGCAGCATTGCACTTTATTCACTTGCAAATCACTTGATGTCTGCGACCTTCTTCCATGAAATTCGCACGAAGCAGCAGCTAGGATATATGGTTGGGACGGGCAACCTGCCACTTAATCGCCATCCAGGTATCGCGCTATATGTACAATCACCCAATGCAGCACCTGCGGAACTGATTCGTTCCATTGATGAGTTCCTCAATGCATTTTACATGGTGTTGTTAGAACTCAATGAATATCAATGGCATAGCAGCAAGCGAGGCTTGTGGAACCAGATAGCCATGCCTGACACAACACTGCGCGGTCGCGCTCAGCGACTATGGGTAGCGATTGGCAATAAAGATACTGAATTCAATCAAAGAGACTTAGTCCTTGATGAGTTGAAGAGACTAACCAGAACAGACATGATTCGGTTCGTGGTCAATGAACTCAAACCAAGAACCGCAAATAGGCTCATAATGCACACACAAGGTAATGCGCATCATGAGTCCGAGAAGCTAGACTTAGGCCTAGAGATTGGTTCGATCGAAGAGTTTCAACTCAGGCCTAAAGATGTCGAGTTAGGCTGATTGTTCAGACTCAACAATGCTCTTTAATGAATGCGGGTGTAACTTGATGCACACCCCTTGATATTTGAATGCTACTGTTGGGTTATTTAAGCGCTCCCCCTCGCCTTTCGGGCTTGAGAGTTTCACTTTCACGCCCTTATCTGCAAGGCTGTCCCAAGCAAGACTTAGTTGAGGAAATTGTTGCTGAATATCGGCTAAGTACTCTTCCGCTGTCATTGCTTGTGACGGAATCACAAACTCTACATGTTCCCAGCTCTGCTCAGGATACGTCTTACCCTCAGCAGGATATGGCAGTTCCAAACACTCAATCGTCCAATCTAAACCTTTCACAGGTGTATCAAACTGAATCACGATGATCGGACGACCATTAATCTCAGCTTCAGAGATAACTTTTCCCTCTTTTTGCCACTCTTGATGTGCTAATTCGGCTAACTCGCGGTCGTTAATACGTAACGCGATATGATCCGCTTGGAAAGGCGCAAGATTTATATGCAAGATATCGCTTAAACTCTGAATTTTATGCATAAATTTTTCGAGGTTCAGTTTCATCTGCGCAGGCATTAATTGCGCGTTTTTCAGCTGCTGTGACATTTTTGGGTATCCAATGCGTTGATTTTCCCCCAATACTAACAAGATCGTCAGGAAAAGTAGAAAATTTCCCAGTTCACTCCCTATAAGCGCAGCAATAAAGTTGGTATTATGTGCGCCAAATTTATGAACTAGATCGAGATATGCATTCATTCCACTCAGTGGATATTATCCAGTGATTGTGCGTTAAGCATCCGGATAACTAAGAATGCATAGCCAACCAATTCCCAGAATTGAAGGAAGCGCGTGTGAATATCCAAGCACTTATTAATGACAAAGTATCTCAGGCTCTTGAAGCCGCTGGCGCACCTGCAGGAAGTCCTGCGGCTGTTCGCCAATCTGCAAAACCTCAGTTTGGTGATTACCAAGCAAACGGCGTAATGGGCGTTGCAAAAAAACTTGGTACTAACCCACGCGAGTTTGCACAGAAAGTATTGGATGTTCTGGATCTTGAAGGTATCGCGAGCAAGACTGAAATCGCTGGTCCTGGTTTTATTAACATTTTCCTAAGCGAAGATTTTCTGGCTAAGCAAGCTGACGCAGCACTAGCGGATAGCCGTCTTGGTGTTGCTGCTGAAGCGCAACAGACTATTGTTGCCGACTACTCTGCGCCTAACGTTGCTAAAGAGATGCACGTTGGCCACCTACGTTCAACCATCATCGGTGATGCTGTTGTTCGTACACTAGAATTCCTAGGTCACAAAGTTATTCGCGCTAACCATATCGGTGACTGGGGTACTCAGTTCGGTATGCTTATCGCTAACCTTGAGCGTGTTCAGAAAGACGCGGGCGAAGTGTCAATGGAACTTGCTGACCTAGAAGCGTTCTACCGTGAATCTAAGAAACTGTACGATGAAGACGAAGAGTTCGCAGTTAAGGCTCGTAACTACGTAGTTAAACTACAAAGTGGTGATGAATTCTGCGGCGAAATGTGGAAGAAACTGGTTGATATCACAATGATTCAGAACCAGCGTAACTATGACCGCCTAAACGTATCACTGACTCGTGATGACGTTATGGGTGAAAGTATGTATAACGACATGCTTCCTGGCATCGTTGCAGACCTAAAAGAAAAAGGTTTGGCTGTCGAAGATGACGGCGCACAAGTTGTATTCCTAGAAGAGTACAAAAACAAAGATGGCGACCCAATGGGCGTTATCATCCAAAAACGCGATGGCGGCTTCCTATATACCACTACCGACATTGCATGTGCTAAATACCGCTACGGAGAGCTTGGTGCGAACCGCGTGCTTTACTTCATCGACTCTCGTCAGCATCAACACCTAATGCAAGCTTGGACGATCGTTCGCAAAGCCGGTTACGTACCTGAAGAGGTCACTCTAGAGCACCACGCGTTTGGCATGATGCTGGGTAAAGATGGTAAGCCATTTAAGACTCGTGCCGGTGGTACTGTTCGCCTTGCTGACCTCCTTGATGAAGCAGAAGAGCGTGCAGCGAACCTGATTGAATCGAAAAACCCTGACCTAGCAGAAGAAGAGAAGCAAAAAATTTCTACGACTGTTGCAATGGCGGCTGTTAAGTATGCAGACCTTTCTAAGCACCGTACTACAGACTACGTGTTTGACTGGGACAACATGCTAGCGTTTGAAGGCAACACTGCGCCTTACATGCAATATGCTTACACTCGTGTATCTTCGATCTTCGCTAAAGCAGGCATCTCTATGGATGACCTAGGCGGCGAAATCAAAGTCACCGACGAGAAAGAGAAAGCCCTGATCGCGAAACTCCTTCAGTTTGATGAAGCGGTGCAGTCAGTTGCTCGAGAAGGTCAACCACATATCATGTGTAGCTACCTGTTCGAACTAGCGGGTCAGTTCTCTAGTTTCTACGAGGCATGTCCAATTCTTAACACTGAAGACGAATCTGTTAAACAGAGCCGTCTGAAGCTAGCCGCATTAACGGCTAAGACAATTAAGCAAGGTCTATCGCTACTAGGTATCGAAACTCTAGAACGTATGTAAGAGTTTCGAGTTTCGAGTTTCGAGTTTCGAGTTTCGAGTTTCGAGTTTCGAGTTTCGAATAAATTTGAAAGGTTGACGTGAAAGCGTCAACCTTTTGTTTTATCTGACGTATACTGATGTCGTTAACACAATATCGGACAACAACAATGAGCTTCGAACTTCATCCTCAACTGGCAAAGGACACCACAGTCATTGGTCACTTTCCTCTGTGTGTGGCACTTTTACATCGCGACAATGCCGTACCTTGGGTTATTTTGGTGCCTAAACGCGCCCATCTCAAAGAACTGCATCACCTCCCGATGCAAGAACAACAGCAGTTTCTATTAGAATCTCAAGCCGTTAGCCAAGCTTTGGAGGCAACGTTTCAGCCGGATAAACTCAACTTGGGTGCATTGGGAAACATAGTACCTCAACTGCATATCCATCATATCGCCCGTTTTAAAGAGGATGTTGCTTGGCCTGGCCCGCTTTGGGGGAACACTTCTGGTCAGTTTCGCAGCGAAGAAGAGCAAGCAGATCTGCAAACACGCATCGGCAATGTATTATCACTAAGTAGCTTGTTCCAGCGCGGTTAAACGTTCAAATCGTTTCGAATACAAAAAAACCGTTCGCTATGAACGGTTTTTTATTGTCACTCAGTATCGTCTACATGGTCACAGTCAAAGCGAGCGCATTAGGATCCACTTTCGTATACCTAACCCTCATAACATGCTTCGCCGCGTTAGTATCAACAAGGCGAGAAATCACCCCTTTATGAATCCAAACAGATAGCATGGCGTCAACACCATCTTTACTTAATCCGAACTTTTTTGCCAGTTCGTGTTGGGAGACACTGCCCTGCTGATCAATAAACTGCTTTAACTCTGCCAGTATCATGCAATTTGCACCTCTAACTGTTGTACTTGCTTCTTACCCACAACTTTTAGCGCTCGGTACGTAACAAAGCCAGCCAAAATAATCGCTGAGATCCATGCTGCGCTCATGACCGGATGATCGCTAAAGTGTGTCACTTGGTAATAAAGAGCAGCGCTACCATAAGCAAGTCCCATGGTCCAAACAGCAATAAAACGAGCATACTTCACCCCAAACTCACGAACGTATGCGCCCATGGCAGCAACACATGGAGTGTAAAGCAGGATAAAGATAAGATAAGCAAACGCTGCATTACCGGACACAAAGTGTCCTTTTAAGTTACCAAAGATAGACACATCCACCTCTTGTTCTTCTGCAACTGCATTGCTGTCAGACAAATCGCCAACTTCAATACCTAATGGGTCTGAGAAGCTCAGTCCAGCAAGATTTTCGGGAATCGACATCACGGCTTCCTCAAGGCTAGCCATCAAGTCGTATTCACCCGCTTCTTCATTGCTTGGCGCATATAGGCTGTTCAGCGTACCGACCACGGCCTCTTTTGCAAAAATGCCAGTAATGATACCAACGGTTGCAGGCCAGTTGTCTTGTTCGATGCCAATTGGCGCAAAGACTGGCGTGACTACTTTTGATACGGTAGATAGCACCGAATTTTCACTGTCTTGGTTGCCAAAGCTTCCATCCGTACCAACTGAGTTTAGGAAGCTTAGAATTGTGACAACAACCACGATGGTTTTCCCCGCCCCCATAACGAAACGCTTCAACTTCTGCCACGTTTTAATCACCACATTACGCATTGTTGGCAATTCGTAGTCAGGCATTTCCATCACTAAGCTGTCACTCGAACCTGGGTAGAGGGTGTTTTTAAGCACAAGCCCGGTAATAACTGCCGCGACAATACCTAATAGATATAGTGAAAACACCACGTTTTGACCGCTTTCAGGGAAGAATGCAGCGGCAAAAAGTGCATATACGGGCAGACGAGCACCACATGACATAAACGGAGCCATTGATGCCGCTAGCTTACGCTCACGTTCCTGATCGAGGGTACGGGTTGCCATAATAGACGGTACGTTACAGCCGAAGCCAAGCACCAAAGGCACAAATGCCTTACCCGGCAAACCTATTTTTTGCATCACTTTATCAAGTACGAATGCTGCTCGAGACATGTAGCCCGAGCTCTCTAGCACGGCGAGGAACAGATAGAGACAGGCGATGACTGGGACAAAGGTCGCTACGGTTTGCACACCGCCACCTACGCCGTCAGCAATCAACGTCACTAACCAAACCGGCAAGTGATCATCAAGCAAGTAATGCCCACCATCAACCAGTAGTGCGCCAACGCCAATATCAAAGAAATCAATGAAAGCACTACCAATGTTTATCGAGAACATGAACATTAAGTACATAACAACAAAGAAGAAAGGAACGCCGATCCATTTATTCAAAATAACCTTGTCGACTCGCTCAGTGAAGCTATGACTTAATTTACCTTCACTACGGCGCACCTTCTGACATTGCTGGTGAAGAAACGTATATTTTACGTCCGCCACCAACAAGTCGATATCCAGCCCAGCTTTGCGCTGCTCTGCAACGATGGTCTCGCGGCTAAGTTGTGGTAATGAGTTGAGCACCAACAGATCGTTTTCAAGCGCTCGAATTGCCAACGCTCGAGGAGAGACTTCTGTTTGATCTGCAAACATCGGCTCTAGACTCGCAATGGACGCTTCAAATGCTTCGCCGTAGTTAAGGCGAAGTTCGTCAAGGGCGACGCCCTGAATGAGCGCTTTGTGGAGACGTTCTTTGAGAGACTGAACTTGTGATTTATTGTTGGCAGAAATCGCAAACACCGGACAACCGAGCACTTTTTCTAGCGCTTTCAAATCTATCGTTTGTCGTTCACGCTTTAACGCATCCATTTTATTTAGCACAACAATCATCGGGCGACCCAACTCGCGCAGCTGCAATGTCATATACAGACTACGTTCGAGGCTAGTCGCATCAACGACGTTAATAATCAGGTCGGCTGGGTGGGTTAGAACCGCGCGAGACGCAATTGACTCATCAATACTGTTGCCATCATTACCACTATCAAGCGCATATATACCTGGCAAGTCCGTGAGAAGAAAATCGTCGCTAGAATGGGAATACTTACCTGTTTTTTTCTCAACAGTTACACCCGCCCAGTTTCCCACTTGCTGCTTGGCACCAGTCAATCCATTAAACAGGGTGGTTTTTCCGCTATTTGGGTTACCGACCGTTAGGATTTTATACTCCATCATTCCACCTCCACTGCGATTGCGTCTGCAATCTTGGTGCGTACCGCTAGAGAGACACCACGGACTTCAACTTGCAGTGGGTCACCCATTGGCGCCTTACGTATTAAGGTAATCTCTGTCTTAGGAAGTAACCCCATAACCATCAGCTTTTTTCTTACGTCGTTGGAAAGCTCAGAAAAACCTTTGATGGTTGCTTTTTGCCCTTGTTGTAATTGTGAGAGTTTCATAAACAGGCCGTCTATATATAAATGAGAAATATTTTTATTACCGATCTCAATACTATCTCTCATACATGTAACAGATCTTGTCTGAAATCAATGTTTTCAAGTATAGCGATGTTCAAAACGTCAAAAAAACTAACGTTAATTTCGTCAAAACTCACCATTTCCTACACCGCCACGACTTAAGTCATTCTTCCCACACATACCGAACGGCATATAAAACATTGATAAACAATAATTTAACAAAGCTGTCGTTTTTATCATGGAAGATGGCGTTAATTTTATAAGTAAAATAAGTCGGAGTGGATATAGTTACTCATGTCGAAGGGCTATCCCAAAGACAACATTGAATTCCAGAGGTGACGCATAAAGCGTCACTCCGGCAGCAAGCGAAGGTGTCATTGACACCCGTGGTATAGTCCCCCGGCTATGCCACGATATTTTTTTTCTTCGGCTTCTTTTAGCCCGCATTCCACCACTACCAGCTACTCGTACTTTCACCGATCTTAATCTGATAGTTTAAAAGCGTTCTTGCTCTTCAATAAACTGAGTTGGAGACATGCCAAATCGATGTTTAAATCTTTGGCTAAAGTAAGAAGGGTCATTAAAACCACATTCAAAAGCGACATCAGATACCTTTTCACCAGCAAGTAAGCGACGGCATGCATTGTCCAATCGAACTTCGGTCAGATATTCTGTAAACGTTTTTTCTAAAGTGGATTTAAAGCGTCTCTGTAGGCTACGCTCGGATAAGAACAGCATTTTAGCTGCGGATGAAGTGCTAAAATCAGGATCAGCATAGTGGGTACTCACGAGGAGAATGACCTTTTCAAACCAAGGATCGTTATCCTGAAATTCGATATCATCGTCAGTAACGATTGAGTTTTCTGCGAAGGCTTCACTGGCGTTCCACGTCATT
Organism: Vibrio sp. M260112; assembly: GCF_036533775.1. NCBI lineage: Bacteria > Pseudomonadati > Pseudomonadota > Gammaproteobacteria > Vibrionales > Vibrionaceae > Vibrio > Vibrio sp. M260112. The sequence continues at coordinate 76,706 of NZ_JATABH010000005.1, forward strand.
TCAAGCAGATTACGCTCCTCAGAAGAGTGGATAACCAACTTACCGCCACTCTTTTCGACCAGAGAGTGAATATTCTGCATCATTGTTGAAGTGGTATTACTGCCCTCTATCGCTTTGCCTTGGTCTAGCATAGAAAATGCCACCTGACCTTTCCTCAACGTTAACTGAATCATCACTGTTTGGTTTCGGTAGCAACGCTGAACAATACCATCGAACAACAAGTTAAAGATTTCATCAAGATTAAAAGTATCGACGCTAACGTACAGATCTGTATCCGCCTCAATCTGAACGGTAACTCCCGCCTTTAGCAACTCGTCTTGCCAGCCGCGCAGCACCGATTCAACGATAAGTGTCAGGTTATAAACTGGAAGCGCTTGTCCATTAGTCGAGCGCACATTGACCAGCAGTTCTAATTCTCTATTCAAGAAAGCAAGCAATTGAGGATCGCTGTTGTCATTTTTTGCCTGTGCTTCGAGTCTATCTTTTAACGTACTCACTGATTGAGTAAAAATCAGTTTTCTTACCTGCAACTGCTTACGTAGCTGTTGGTTGTTACTGAGCAAGATACGACTTTGATGGCGCATTTGATTGGTTTTGAGCGCGACCTGAGCTTTTAGTGCTCGGTTTGCTTTTGACATCACTCTTGAACGCCAATACGCAGTTGATGCCAACAATAAAATGCCGAGCACTATATAGCCTACGATGGCATACACGCTCAAAAACCATGGTGGTTCCACCGTAAACTGGTAGCGGGCACTGCGACTTTGTAATGTGCCGTTATGCAATGCCCTTACCTCCAACTGATAGCTTCCGGGCATCATATGTTCCATGGTTAAGGTACTGCCATCGAGCATCTGCCAATCTGAATCATCATTGAGACGATATTCAAGCGTTACATCATTGGCTCTCGGCATCACACCAAATTGAAAAAACACCGACTCACTGTAACTCAACTGGAGCGGATCACTTTCCGTATTCGCCAACGAATAGAGTTTTTGATTGCGCTTGATTTGACTAAATACCACCTGAATTTCCGGCAGCTTGCTGGCGATAAGCTGGTTGGTGTCCACTTTGACCAAACTGGTTCGTGAGCCAAGCAGAAGTACACGCTCACTATCCGTGCTGTAGCTACAAAATCCAGGAAGGAACTCATTGCTGATCAAGCCAAACGGCTCACCGTAATGCTGTATTAAGCTGCCATTGTTCGCGTATTTTGATAGCCCGCCCGATGAAGTGAGCCAAATACCTTGCTCGGTTTTTAACAAACACTTGGGAGTTACATGGCCATCAACCATTGTAATTGGCTGAACTTGCTCTTTATATAAGTTCAAGCGATACAGGCCATATCGACCCGCGACCCATAATTGATTATCCTCGACTTGCTCAACATCAATGACCTCGCCATAGGGAATACTTTCCCCAACAAAACGAACCTGACCATCTTTTAGAAGGTAGATGCCATGCTCAGTACCTAGGCTCAGATAACCTTGAGATGTCTCATAAATGTGTGTGAGCTGAGCAGGCAGAAACTTTTCGATCATCCACTCAGAACCAAACTGGATCAATTGCTCACTAGCGGTGTTATAGCTCCACAACTGGTTGCTGCTTGCTCCCCAAACGGTATTGTCTCGACCCATTTCGATGAAGCGAACACTCGTTTGTTTTAGGAACGGAGGTAAGTTGTCAACAATGACCTCTCCACTTCCTGCATCGATACAAACAATGCCTTTATCCGTCGCAAGCCATAAGACGCCATTTCTCTCTTCGAGATCATAGACGACGCCTTGATATAGTAGGTCGCGTGTCCCTGCGCTAGAAAGCTCAACACGATAGACGTTCTTATTGGTTAACATCCAGTAACCATCACGGCTCTTACTGCGCAGGAGCTTGGTTACCTTTTCTTTGCTGTCACTGAACGATAGATATTGGTGTGGGTAACGCTCAAAATTGTCCGAAAATTGGGAGAAATAACGGACTCCCCTATCAGTCGCAATCCAAATACCACCAGCATTGTCATTAAGAAGAGAATAAATTTTTTCCCCCGCTAACCCATTTCCTGCCCACACTCCCTGCTCAAAACGACGAATTTCACCTGTTACAAAGTCATAGACAAACAGCCCATTTTTGGTACCTATCCAGTACTCTTGCGCCGTCTCTGCGATACTTAATACGTGATTCCCTGCAATCCGCTGGATCGGCTGCTGGGGCTGATCAGGATCAAAAATCAAAATGCCGTCTAGCGAGCCGATCACCAGCTCATCGCGTACTTCTGAATAGTGCAGCTTCTCTACGTAATAGCTAGCAGAGCTTGATATGTGTTCGTAAACGTCTCCATTCGACAAGTAAACCCCCGCATTGGTCGCAATCACCCAACGAGATTTAATAAACGCCGCATCATTAATCGTGATCTTCGCTGACTGGTTGTATTGGTACAACTGCATCAACGAAAAGGTTTGAAACTCACCGCTATCAACATGGTAGGTGTAAAAGTGGCTCTCATCAGCTAACCAGATGTAGCGTTTTGTGGCACCAATTCGAAGTAATTCGGTTCCTGGGGTTAAGCTGAAAACCAGCTCTTTTTCTCGATTGGGTACGGTGCGATAGATTTCGTTCTGAAAAAATGTCCAGAAGGCATTGTCAACGAAAGCGACCTGCTCGGTATCCTCGTCAAGTGCTGAACCCATCTCAGGGGTAATCGCCTGACCATCAAAAAATAAGATTTGATTACGCACGTCTTGCAGCCATATCCCTCCGCCTTGAGCTGTAAATAGCTGTTTCGCCGCAAACACTTTTCCCTGAGTCTGCATAGGCAACGGATAGAAAACCGTGGGAGAGAAATTGGATGCTAGCGAAACTCCCGAAAACAGCAGTAGTAGCAACAGTATCGACGAGAGTTTATTCAATTGGCTTATCCCTAGCAGCAAGAATCAATAGGCTAACATTGGACGTTCAGCACAAGGCATGAACTTTGATTTATTTTGTGCCAATAATTATCGGAAATTTATCAAGATTAACAAGCGCGTATGGCAAAAAACTCGTGACTTTTCCAATCAGTTCACAGATGCCAATCAAGCCAAAGAGAATCGCTCTCTTTGGCTTTCGGTAAAGTTAACGCTGCAAGCAGTGGCTGAAGCTATCCGCCAAGTTCTGTTTTAAGACAAAGTAGCCACCAGAAACGGCTTGAACATCGCTGCCAATGGGATCAAGGACACCTACTTTTGCATTGCTGCCTCTGGTCACAGACTCTACCACTGCGGGTGTGAACTGAGGTTCAGAAAATACACATTTCGCCTGCTCACTGGCTAATGCTTTACGAATTGAGATCAACGTTTTGGCACCCGGTTTGCGATCAGGGCTGACCGTAAAAAAACCCAACTGATTGAGACCAAAATCTTGTTCAAAGTAACCATAGGCATCGTGGAAAACAAAATACCCATCCTGTTTGATAGGAGTAAGTTGCTTTTCGATCGCTCGCTGCTGAGCAGCCAGTTTGTCTTCAAATACTTTTAGATTATCAGCGTAGACTTGAGCGTTAGCAGCATCCATCCCTGCTAACATATCCGCAATAGCCTTTGCCACTTGCATCGTGGGTTTATAACCCAGCCAAAAATGGGGGTCATGACTGCCGTGGTCGTGACCATCATGATCATGATGATCACCTTGGTATTCTCTCAGTTCTAGACCTTCAATTTTGCTCAGTGTGAGGACATTGCTCTGCCCTTCTACCACCTTACTCAGAAAGGGTTCTAGATCCTTTCCGAACCAAATAATCACATCAGCATTGCGAATGCGCTTCACGTCTGACGGACGCAGAGCATAGTCGTGTGGTGAAGTATTAGACGCCAAGATAACCTCTGGAGATGAGGTATTTTGCATGATTTCAATGGCAATCAGTTGAATGGGTTTAATACTAGTTAACACTTGTGTTGCGTTAGCCACAGAGTGGCTTGCAAACCAAAGTGTACAGGCGATTAGAAAACGTTTCATAGCTAGCGAGATTACAGACTGGTTTAAAGGAATGACAAATGTTACATTATAACAATAAACAATTGCAAATGAGTTCCATTCATGCCGACATTGGTCGAACTTACTGATATCTGCGTTCAATTCGAAGACCGAACCATCCTCGACAAGGTAAGTCTACGCCTCAACAGAGGCGAAATCACTACACTTATCGGACCTAATGGCGCGGGAAAGTCGACACTGGTAAAAGTCTTACTCGGACTACAGCGCCGATATAGCGGTACTTTATCCAAAGCCAAGGGAATCAAAATTGGCTACGTACCACAAAAACTTAAACTCAATGACACCCTGCCACTTACCGTAGAACGTTTTCTGCGTTTGGCTGGCAAGTACAGCCGACAAGAGCTCAATGATGCCCTTAAATTAGTCGGCGCTGAGCATTTGGCGAAGAGTAATATGCATTCGTTGTCTGGCGGAGAGAATCAACGCGTCTTGCTTGCGCGAGCATTGCTACAAAGACCTGATTTGTTGGTTCTCGACGAACCAGCCCAAGGTGTTGATGTTCAGGGTCAGATCGATTTGTATGATTTGATCGATACTATTCGCCACCGCTTTAACTGTGCCGTGTTTATGGTCTCCCATGACCTGCACCTAGTCATGGCAAAAACCGATGATGTTATCTGTTTACATCATCATATTTGCTGTTCTGGCGCACCCGCAGACATCGCTCAGCACCCAAGCTATATTGCGCTGTTTGGACATACCCAGCAACAATCCCTTGCGTTCTATCACCATCAGCATGATCACCATCATCATGACTTAGCAGGTCAACCCGTAGCCGGTGAAGGCGCTCAATGTTCCCATCATACACACGGCCATCATCATGATTGAGTTTTTGCTACCTTCCATACTTGCAGGCTTAGGGATCGCAGCGATCGCAGGCCCGCTAGGTTCATTTGTTGTTTGGCGTCGCATGGCCTATTTCGGTGACACGCTCGCTCACGCCTCGTTGATGGGGCTTGCCTTGGGCTTTTTACTGGACGTCAATCTCTACTTAGCCTTAACGGTTTGCTGCCTTGCCTTGGCAATCCTGTTGGTAACACTTCAGCGTCAGCAGCAAGTCGCTACTGACACTTTGCTGGGCATTCTCGCCCACAGTTCGTTATCACTTGGTCTGGTTGCTGTAAGTTTCTTGGATAACGTCCGAATTGATTTAATGAGCTATCTCTTTGGTGATCTGTTAGCGGTAACAGCGCAAGACCTCGCATATATTTATCTCGGCGTTATCGTCGTTGCCACTGTATTGGGCTTTTTCTGGCGCTCGTTACTCTCAACCACCGTCAATGAGGACCTTGCCGCTGTCGAGGGACACAACGTCGATCTAATGCGTTTGATTCTGATGTTAATGGTCGGTTTAGTGATCGCAATTGGTATGAAGTTTGTTGGCGCCCTGATCATGACTTCACTGTTAATCATCCCAGCGGCGACGGCTCGTCGATTTGCCAAAGCACCAGAACAGATGGCCTTGTTCGCATCACTGATTGGCTCTATTGCTGTTTTACTTGGTCTAACTCTATCATGGCACTACGACACTCCAGCAGGCCCTTCTGTCGTGATCAGCGCTACCGCGATGTTTATGTTAAGCCAACTAATGCGTGTGAGAAGTTAAACGCTTGAAGAATTCAATAAATAAGGGTTGGCGCTTGGCGCCAACCCTTATTTATTTGGAGTAAAGAACGAGAAAACTTGAGTTGCTTACGCAACATTCAAGCTCTCCCATAGGGCGTAGCGCCCTCTTAAGCGCCTTCGTTATGCAGTTCTAGGTTCGCTAAATCTAGCTGAATCTCACGCTGAGTCTTTGCATCATCACCACGCAGTGATTCAAGGAAATCAAGGTAGTTCTGATCGATATCACCCGTCACGTATTCACCATTGAATACTGACGTTTCAAACTTAGCGATGTCGCTGTTACCCATACCAACTGCTGCGACAAGATCCTCCAGTGTTTGGAAAATCAGTTCATCAGCACCAATCTGTTTACAGATTGAATCGTTGTCACGACCATGCGCGATGAGTTCGCTTGCACTCGGCATATCGATACCGTAAACATTCGGGAAACGGATTTCTGGTGCCGCTGAAACCATAAAGACTTTCTTCGCACCGGAATCACGCGCCATCTCGATAATCTGCTCTGATGTGGTACCACGTACGATAGAGTCATCAACCAGCAATACATTCTTATCTTTAAATTCTGAGCGGATTGCGTTGAGCTTACGACGCACAGATTTCTTACGCTGCTGTTGACCAGGCATGATAAAGGTACGGCCGACGTAACGGTTCTTCACAAAGCCTTGGCGGTAAGGAATGTCGATCGCTTGTGCGATTTGCAGCGCGATATCACAAGAAGTTTCTGGGATAGGGATAACCACATCAATATCCAGATGGCTGTATTCATCGCGGATACGCTCACCCAATTTTTTACCCATTTCAACGCGCGCGCTATATACCGAGATTTTATCGATAAACGAATCTGGTCGAGCAAAGTAAACAAATTCAAAAATACATGGGTTAAGGACTGGGTTGTCAGCACATTGCTTAGTATGAAGTTGACCATCGAAAGTAACATAGATTGCTTCACCCGGTGCGATATCGCGGATGAAGTCAAACCCAACCGCATCCAACGCCACGGATTCAGAGGCAACCATGTATTCTGTACTACCACCGATTTCACGTTTTCCAAGGCATAGAGGGCGAATGCCGTTTGGATCACGAAATGCCACCATACCATGACCGATAATCATTGCTGTTACCGCGTACGCACCACGAATAGCTCGGTGCACATTGGTCACTGCACGGAACACGTCTTCCGCTGCAACATTTCCTTTTACGGTATCAATCTCGTGTGCAAGCACGTTGAGCAACACTTCTGAGTCGGAAGTCGTGTTCACATGACGACGATCTTTCTCAAACAATTTCTCACGTATTTCTGCTGCATTGGTCAAGTTACCATTGTGTGCCAGAGTGATACCAAATGGCGAGTTCACGTAGAAAGGCTGTGCTTCTGACGCGCTCGAACTACCCGCCGTTGGATAACGAACATGGCCAATACCCACGCTACCTTGCAGTCTTTGCATATGTTTGGCTTCAAACACATCCTTAACTAAACCGTTCGCCTTACGCAGACGAAAACGATTGCTTTCTATGGTACAAATACCCGCGGCATCTTGGCCACGGTGCTGCAATACCGTCAATGCATCATAGATAGACTGGTTTACAGGCGTAGTGCCCACGATTCCAACAATACCACACATGTCTTAACCCTCGATTTTCGACAATGGCTGGCGCGTTATACCGCGCCAGATAAGAAACTAGACGTTGCTTGCAAGTGTTCAAAGAAAGGGGCAATGACGCGGCTAAATTCCGGCACCAATTGAGATCCTTTCCACCACTCAGAGTCTGGAAACGATGTAAACGCATCCATAAAAAATAGTGCTGCTGACACAATCAGAACGCCACGTAGACCGCCAAAAACGACACCTAACACTCTGTCTGTACCCGACAACCCTGTTTTCTGTACTAGCTGGGCAATCACATAGTTAACGATTGCACCAACCACAAGCGTAGCAATAAACAAGGCTGCAATTGCGGCTCCATTTCGAATCATCTCATCTTGAATATTGGTGAAGTACACCGCCAACTTGGCGTAATACTGACTGGCGATAAAAAAAGCGCCAAACCAAATAACCAATGAGAGTGCTTCTTTAGCGAAACCACGCACTAAACTGATCAAAGCCGACAGGCCGACCACACCTAAAATGACAATATCTAACGGATTCATTCTGTACTTACATCTTAAGTTCGCGCGCATTTTAACAGAAAAAACGCTGACGCAAACGTTTTCTTATGGGTTTAGCGGTTTAAATTTGAGCAATTGACCTTTTGAACCGGTAATTTTTTCCAGTTCTAGGATCTGACGCTCCAATTTACTCTTAGACACATCTGGGCCGATAATAATTCGTGTAAAACCATTTTCCGGCTTAGTATGCGCTTGGTAGCCTCGCTTCTGTAGGTCTTTAACCAAGTTGTTCGCATTGTCGGCATTTTTGAGAGCCATAAGCTGAACAATCCATGCCGTATCTTGATACTCATTGCGCTCAGGTATTTCTTTCACGACAACGGGTAACGGCTTATCTTCAGCGACACCATCAGAGCCCGTTTCGACGACCTCGACAGGGGTTTGAGGAAGGCTTTGCGAATCATCAACAGGATCAAGGATTTCGAAGCTTTCAAGCTCACTATCCAACTCGGGCTTGAGAGGAATACTCGCTATCTCTTCCTTGTAATGGGTTTTCTTGCCGTCTAGTACATCCGGCAAAACGATGACACCAACAGCTACTAAGATGATGGTACCGACTAGACGATTTTGAAACTTGCTTGCCATTTATTCTCCTTTGTTCTGCCAATGCTCGAGGACTTCTCCAACCGTATGGAAAGAGCCCACAACTAGGATGACATCTTGCGCCTTTGCTTTTGTCAGTGCAGATTCAAATGCTGCAACTGGCGCATCAAAATAGGCAATCCCCTTTGGTAGGTACTGGCATAGCTCCTGCGCCGAAGCAGCACGAGGCCCCGTCAGTGACGCAGGGTACCAATAAGAGGCAACCGGCATCAACGCTTCTAGAGTCGCTTTAATATCCTTATCATGCAGCATCGCTACCACAGTGTGAATCGTCTTATTCTGATATTGCTCTGCAACACGAGAAACGAGATATTGTGCCGAATGCGGATTATGCGCTACATCAAGCAGTATGGTTGGCTCATCACTTAGAATATGCATTCGACCAGGCAATTGAGCGTTTTGCAGACCATTGACGATGTTTACATCACTTAGCTCAAGGTTTGCTGTTGCAAGTGCCATTAGTGCTGTAGCGGCGTTTTGTAGTGGTAAACCCGGTACTGGTAGATCATCTAACTGATAAGAGCCATGTACCCAGCGCCATGTGTTTAGATCCGTCAACTGGTAGTCGTACTGAATCCCAACCTGATACAGCTCAGCGCCGATATCATCTGCATGCGCTGCAACGGTGGCAGGTGCTTTTGGTTGCCCACAGATTGCGGGCTTTCCGCTGCGATAGATGCCTGCTTTTTCGTAACCGATAACATTGATGTCGTCACCCAGCCAATCTACATGGTCAATGGCCAAGCTGGTGATAATCGATACATCATGATCAACCACGTTGGTGGCGTCTAAGCGCCCGCCTAGCCCAACTTCAAGTAACACAATATCGACTTTCTCAGTTTGAAACAGACGCAAAGCTGCAAGCGTCCCATACTCAAATAGGCTTAAGCTGACTTCGCCACGCTGCTTCTCGATGAAATCAAATGCTTGAGCATGTTTTTCATCGGATAGATCCTGACCATTGATACGAACGCGTTCGTTGTAACGAATAAGATGTGGAGAGCTATACACGCCAACAGAATAACCCGCATCTAATAGAATCGCTTCCATCAATGCGCAGGTTGATCCCTTGCCGTTAGTTCCGGCAACCGTAATCACGGTCGGTGCAGGTTTGGTAAGATTTGCTGCTTTGGCAACAGTTTGGACACGGTCCAGACCGAGGTCGATCGCAGAGGTATGAATGTTTGATAAATAATCAAGCCACATCGATAGTGGAGATGTGGCTTGAGGAATTTGGCTTAGACTCATCTAACTTTAACCAATAAATTGTGGTTGCTTGTTAGTGAGTTACTTTACCCTTTTTCGTCCGCTTCTGGTACAGAATAAGCAGCTTCATTTGGTGAATCGTTAACAGAAACCACCAATGGTGATGGTTTATTGTTCATCTTCGCCATTAAGCCACCGATACGCTGACGCATTTCGCGGCGATCAACGATCATATCAATTGCACCATGATCAAGCAGGAACTCACTACGCTGGAAACCTTCTGGTAGGTCTTCACGTACCGTTTGCTCGATAACTCGACGGCCAGCAAAACCGATCAATGCTTTTGGCTCACCAATATTGATATCACCAAGCATCGCTAAACTTGCCGAAACACCACCCATAGTTGGGTCAGTCATTACCGATACGAATGGAAGACCTTTCGCTGACAGACGCTCTAGCGCAGCACTGGTTTTCGCCATTTGCATTAGAGACATTAATGCCTCTTGCATGCGCGCGCCGCCACTGGCAGAAAAACAAACTAAACCACAGTTGTTCTCCATTGCCGCTTCAGCTGCACGAACAAAACGAGCACCAACCACTGAACCCATTGAACCGCCCATGAATGAGAAGTCGAATGCACAAGCTACGATAGGCTGACCTAATAGTTCGCCTTTCATTACAACCAGCGCGTCTTTCTCACCGCTGCTCTTCTGAGCTGCTGAAATGCGGTCTTTATACTTTTTCGAGTCTTTGAACTTCAGTTTATCTTGCGGCTCAAGCTCGTCAGCAATCTCTACACGATTATTTTCGTCTAGGAATGTTTCAAGGCGACGACGTGCTCTCATACGCATGTGATGATCACATTTCGGACATACTTCTAGGTTACGCTCTAGTTCAGCGTGGTAAAGCACCTGCTCACATGAAGTACATTTGGTCCAAACCCCTTCAGGAATAGACGCTTTACGTGAACTAACAATGTTGCTTTTTTCTAAAATCTTTTCAAGCCAACTCATGGAAGACCTTTTCTCTCTACTCCTGCGCTCAATGCGAAGGATACAAATTCTGAATTTACGCGTGAGGATTAAAGCATATTAAATGCCAAGTGTAGACAAAAAACTGGTTGTACCTATTTCCTGACTCAATTTCTCACACACTAAAGACCTGATTCATTCGACAATTTATCACGAATTAGTTCAGATTATCAGGCAAAAATAGTGGCCCAATCGGCACTCTTGGTAATTCAAACCCATCAGGGTAATCAACGTCAACGAGGTACAGACCTTCCGCTTTCGCCGTCGCTCCCGCCAACTTGCGATCCTTGGCTGCAAGCAACCACTCGATCCACTGCGGCTCCTGCTCTCCTCGACCAACACAAATCAAACTTCCAGTGATATTGCGCACCATATGATGAACAAATGCGTTCGCTTTGATGTCAATAACAACATACTGACCATGACGCGACACATTAATGTGCATCATGTTTCGCCATGGGCTGCGAGATTGGCAATGTGTCGCTCTAAAGGAGGTAAAGTCGTTTTCGCCTAACAGATACTGTGCGGCTTGATGCATCTTCTTTTCATCAAGCTCACCGTGATAGTGGCTCACACCCGAAGACAATATACCCGGACGCAGTGCGCTGTTGAAAATGATATAGCGGTAGCGGCGTGCTGTAGCGGAAAAACGGGCATGAAACTCGTCCGGTACCTCTTTAGCCCAACGTACTGCGATATCATCGGGTAAGTTAGCGTTGGCTCCCATTGTCCAAGCCACCATTTTACGTGTTGCGGTTGTATCAAAATGGACAACTTGACCTGTCCCATGAACACCTGCATCGGTCCGTCCTGCACACTGGACTTCAATTGGATGGTTAGCAACGATACTTAATGCGTGTTCTAACTTCTCTTGAACACTATTCACGTCTCTTTGGCGTTGCCAGCCATAGTATTGAGTACCATTGTATTCGATGCCTAAAGCAATTCTCATCGGGATGTTCTCACAGGATTGATTGACCTAAGAATGGGGCGGGAAGTATATACCAAAAAATAAGGGGGCTAAACTGCCCCCTTAGTCATTTCACCAATTAGCGATTGTTTATCGCATCAATCAAACTCTTCGCTTCACGTCGAATTTCATCACTGCCGTCAACTATTGCTTCTTCAAGCAATTTAATCGCGCCCTGTGAATCACTCATTTCGATGTAGATTTTGGCTAAATCGAGTTTACCCGCGGCCTCGGAGTTCGCATCAACATCAGTGTGATCGCCGATATCACCAATAACATCAGGAAAATCATGTAGACCAACATCAAGTTTGAGTTCGTCATCGATCTCTTGCTGTTCTTCTGACTCGACTTCCGCCATCAATTCGTCGATGGTGCGGAATGTATGCTCCTGAGGATTAAACTCGTCAAGGTCTGGTTGATCTTCCCAATCCTCGTCCAGTGCCTGCTCAAGGGTATTGTCGACAGACCAGATATCTTTTTCATCATCAGGGATTTCGTCCGAAATCGTAGCCTGCTGCTCTGGTGAAAGACTAAAACCATTCCAGTCTTCACCAATTTCAAGCATCGCGTCGATATCCATGCCTGCACTGTCAGAAGTCACCGCATCAATCGGCTTGTCAAATGAGAATCCACCGTGTGGCTGATCATCTTCCGCCAGCAGCTCATCAAAAGCTTTTTCATCGAACTGCTGATGTGCCATATCCTGTGCATCAACACGTGCAGCGCTTTCTGCTGGTATTTCTTCGAGATCTGGCAGTTCAACGGGTTCAAGTGCAAAGTCATCATGCTGCTCTGAGAGATCTTCAGCCGATGAATCCAGATCCGCTAACGCCTCTTCTTCACCATACTCAGGCAAATCAAGTGTATCAAACTCAATCGCTTGCTCGCCAACAGGCTCTTCAAATGGCGGTTCACTCACTGGTGCTTCCGATACATTCAGTGCAGCAAGCGCTTCTTCCTCTCCAAACTGAGGTAAATCGAAATCATCCAGATCAATGTTTTCATCATCTACTTGCGGAGCTTGATGAACACTTTCCGATTCGAGTTCAACATCAGCAATGGCTTCTTCTTCACCGAATTCTGGTCGCTCAAGGGAATCAATCTCTTGCTCTTCAGCAGGCTGTTGAAGTTGTTCTTCGCTTGCCAGACCGTCCGATTCACTCATCTCAGCTAACGCTTCTTCCTCGCCAAATTCTGGCAATTCAAAGTCGTCCAGTTCGATGTTTTCATCATCCACTTGTGGTGATTGATAAAGCTTCTCTGATGCAAGTTCTGAGTCCGCTAATGCCTCTTCCTCACCAAACTCTGGTAAATCTAGGTCATCCAACTCGAACGTTTCATCTTCTGCTTGAGGCTCTGCAAGCTCTTGTGCAGGTTCAAGCTCTGCATCCGCTAATGCGTCTTCTTCACTGTATTCCGGCAGCTCAAGCTCATCGAACACCATGGCTGGCTCTTCCACTGACGGCTCTTCAACTGACTCAGCAACAACCGCTTCAGGTTCGAGCGCTGGGGCTTCTGCCACATCAGCCAATGCCTCTTCCTCACCAAACTCTGGCAAGTCTAGGTCATCGAATTCAAACGCTTCATCTTCTGCTTGTGGCTCTGTGAGCTGTTGTACAGGTTCAAGCTCTGCATCCGCTAATGCGTCTTCTTCGCTGTATTCCGGCAGCTCAAGCTCATCGAACGCCATGGCTGGCTCTTCCAGCGACGGCTCTTCAACAGACTCAGCAACAAGCGCTTCAGGTTCGAGCGCTGGGGCTTCTGCCACGTCAGCCAATGCCTCTTCCTCACCAAACTCTGGCAAGTCTAGGTCATCGAATTCAAACGCTTCATCTTCTGCTTGTGGCTCTGTGAGCTGTTGTACAGGTTCTGCATCGGCTAGTGCATTTTGTTCTGTTTCCAGCTCATCATGCTGCGCAATATCGGCTAGATCTAACTCTTCCTGCTCGATATTTTCATCCGCAGAAAGTGAAGCCAGCACATCTTCCGACTGGATGGTTTCTGGTTGCCCATCATCAATTAACCAATCATCATCTTGTGGAATGCCAAATTCATTCTCGATAGCTTCTGGCATTGGTGCGCTGGACTCTTTTGGAGTCTCTGAAGTCTCTGAAGTCTCTGAAGTCTCTGAAGTCTCTGAAGTCTCTGAAGTCTCTTTTAGTGTTTCGTTAAGCTCCTGCTGCGCAAGTACATCTTCTTGCTCAATTTGCGGCTGTTCTGATCCCGCTTCAGACTCAAACTCATCGAGTTCAACCCTAGGTTGTTGCTCAACGCTGACGGTCTCTTGTTCTGGCGTGTGACCTTCAACTTCGTCAATCGCAGACGTCAGCCAATCATCTTCTTCATCAGAGTCTTGTTCATCAGACGTCACTTCCGCCGCGTCAGTAACCGCAGATTCACCAACAGGATCCAGTTCGGATTCCAGCGCTTCATCTTCAAGTTCGTCGATATCAAATTGTGGGTTTTCGACTTCCTCAATGGCTGACGTTAACCAATCATCTTCATCCTCTGGCTCTGGCTCTGGCTCTGGCTCTGGCTCTGGCTCTGGCTCTGGCTCTGGCTCTTCAGGCTCAGATATCTGCTGTTCAGTGTCAATAGCGACATCATCCACAAGCTGAGGTTCTTGCAAGCCATCTAGGTCTAACTCATCAAGTAACGGATCCGCTTCAGGAGCAGAATTGATCATGTCATCAATAAAATCATTGCTAGAGAAGACTTTTTCAACTTGTGGCTCTACAACTGTCTCTTCTGGCAGAACGTCTGATTGCGCCTCAACCTCGGTGCTCTCAATTTCAAGTAGCTGCTCAAACAGGTCAGTCGCGTCGTCACCCAGTTCGTATTCAGTCTTGGATGAATCTGATTCGACAAGCTCCTCAATCAGTTCGGTGCTTTGTGAAAGATTCACCTCTTCCGTATCTAGGTCTCCGCCAATCAGTTCATCAAGCTCAGCATCTAGGTCAAACTCATCTTCACCCTCAGCACCATCGACGATGTCATCCCGTAAATCCGTGCTGTCTTGCGTAAACTCTTCATCAGCGCCAATCAGTTGATCAAATACATCGGATTGAGTGCTCGGTTGCGGTGCTTCATTCAAGCTATCTTCAACAAGCTCATCGAGCAACTCGCTGCTTTCCGAGCTTATTTCAACACTTTCCTCGTCTAACAACTCATCAAGAAGTGCTGTCTCATCAATGGAATTTGCTTCTAGCGCCTCTAGATCGGCCTGCGCTTCCATCTGAGCAAATATGTCATCAATTTCATCATCAGACGCGAAATTTGGCTCACTCAGGTCTTTACTCGATTCATCACTCAAATCGAACGATTCGGCACCTTCGTCAAGTAAGCTATCGAAATCAAGATCATCGCTGCTCTCGCCCTGCACCTCACTAAATAGGTCATCAAGAAGAGATTGATCCAGTTCCGTTGAGCCGAGATCTTCGCTATCACCATCTCCGGCCAGTAAAGAGTCAAACTCGTCTTGTGAGAATTCACCATCGTCGGATAAGTCAAACCCTTCATCATCGTCTGGGTCATCAATAATGACTTCATCTAAAGCACGTTCCATCTCTTCGAGACCAAGCGCTTTTTCATCGCCATTCACGCTGATGCCATTTGAGCTCATGTCTACATCAGTTAACGACTCGTCAAGATCACCATCATCACCAATTCCGGCAAATGGATCATCTCCATCCTCGCCTTCTAAGTTGAAATCGAGGTCGCTGTCATCTAAGTCAGCAAATACGTTGTCTTCATCAGCCTGTTTGCCATCAATGTCACTGTCGTCACCAAATAGCTGCTCGCTATCCGAGTCACCGAAGAGATCGTCATCCAGCAACAAATCATCATCAATATCATCGTTGAGGGTTTCTGGGACAATCGGTGCCACAGGCTGAACTGGTTGCTGTTCAGCTACGGTTTGTTGAGCGTCTTCTTTCTTACGACGTCCAAGTAACATCACCACAAACAAACCAATTAATAAACCTGGAATGATCGCTAACGCCGCAACCAACCAAGTATTCGAGAATAACTGGTCCATCGCTGAAGGCGCCATTTTCTGCTCTTCAGCCACTCGTTGACGTTCCGCTTCAAGCAGTTTCTCTACTTCATTGCGAATACGGTTTTCGTCGCCCAGTTCATCTTTTAGTACATCGACTTCTGACTGAACTTCAGCAAGCATTAGGCGCAATTTGTGATTTTTTTCTTCGAGTGCAAGTAGCTCAGTTTCAGATCTTTCAAGCTGGTTTTCTAGAGAACTGACCTGTTTTTGCTTTTCTTGCTCTGCGATAACTTTTAGTTCACTGCTGGTTTCTGTTTGTTCAGGCTTCGTCGCAGATGGCTCAGTGGTCGTTTCTGTCACAGGTGGGCGAGCAGTAACCGTAGGTTTTACCTTCTCAGCGGTGACTGGGGTAACGTTTTTGCCCAAACGTGCTTGATGAGAAGCCATGACATTAATGGCTTCTTGCGTGCTTACAGCGCGAACCTGTTCTAAAGATGGGATACGAATGGTACTGCTTGGAATAAGCTCATGGATATTCTGATTGTCAAACGCTTGAGGGTTTAATTGAAAAATGGCGTATAGCGTTTGTTGCACAGTCACCGACGGAGAAGGACGCAACTGCGTAGCAATACTCCAAAGTGTTTCCTGCTCAGAAGTGGGGCCATAAAAACGAGAAGGCTCGGTTGTAGCGCGTGAATTACGTGAAAGAGGCTCTGAGAACTGGGGAGATGACTGGATCTCGCCGTTAGGTCCTTTAAGGCGAATGCTCTCCGCGCTTACTAATGATGTTTGAGTCACGGCAACCATTGCTAATGGCAATAGTAGACGCTGTAAAAGTCGACGCATATAAGGCTCAGCTATGTGCTCAATTAAATTTAAAGACAATGATCTGTTAAATATATCGGATAAACCCACCAAAACTATAGGTATAGAGGTAAAAAATGTGTGTCCAACGCCATATTCGCATTAATCTCACATAAATTTCCTCGATTCGATGAAAAAAGCCCCACTTGAAAACGAGGCTTCAATAACAATCTAATTTCGAGATTAGTAGTAATCGCGAATCAATACTTCAGCAATCTGAACAGCATTGGTCGCTGCACCTTTTCTAACGTTGTCAGCAACAACCCATAGGTTTACACCACTATGGTGGCTAATGTCGTTACGGATACGGCCAACCATGACGTGGTCTTTACCACCAGCGTCGCGAACTTGAGTCGGGAAATCTTCACCTTGGAATACTTCTACGCCTTCCGTTTGTTCCAATAGGTTAATCACCTCTTGAGCATCAATTGGCGCACAAGTTTCAACGTGAATGGCTTCCGCGTGACCGTAAAAGACAGGTACACGAACACAAGTTGGGTTCACGGTAATCGCTGGGTCATTGAAGATTTTCTGGGTTTCCCACACCATCTTCATCTCTTCACGGGTGTAACCATTTTCCATGAACTGATCAATCTGTGGGATACAGTTGAATGCGATTTGCTGTGAAAATTCACTGTTCTCAGCTGGCATACCGTTAAGCAGTTTTGCCGTTTGACCAGCGAGTTCATCAATGCCAGCTTTACCCGCACCAGAAACTGACTGATAAGTCGATACGTTAATACGCTCAATACCAACCGCATCATGAATTGGCTTCAGAGCTACCAGCATTTGAATCGTTGAGCAATTTGGGTTGGCGATAATATTGCGATTGCGAAACTCTGCAATGGCTTCAGGGTTCACTTCAGGTACAACAAGTGGGATATCGTACTCATAACGGAACTGTGACGTATTATCGATCACAATTACGCCTTCGTCCGCTGCAATCGGAGCCCATTTTGCCGACAGTTCACCACCGGCAGAGAATAAAGCGATATGAGCTTGTGACCAGTCAAATTCTTCGACGTTTTGCACACGTACGGTTTTACCGTTAAAACGGTAAGTCTTTCCTTCACTGCGTTCACTGGCTAGCAGATATAGCTCACCGACTGGAAACTTGCGCTCTTGTAGCACTTCTAAAATAGTTTCACCGACCGCGCCGGTCGCACCTAATACGGCAACGTTATATTGTTGGCTCATTGACTTACCTCAACCTGAAAACCTAATTTTTCTAGGGGTGATAAACGACAACTGTCATCACCGACCAATGTGACGGCACTGTATTCTCGACGATCCCAGTAGTTCTTACGCATCAGGTCGAATGAACCTGGCTGACTGATCTCGCGACGGAATAAGGCGTCATCTTTACGCACATCGTAGACGAGCTGAGTGATGTTATGCAGCGTAGCTTCATCCCAATCACGATCCAATACCAGCTTAGGTACAGGAGCGGTTGGCAGCAAGTCACTGGCGTGCGCACGTAATTCGTTATCTAAGAACTCACAGTAGATATTGAAAATCATCGTTGTTCCGCGAGCTTTGCCCTCTAGACCATACCCAGCGACATGAGGGGTTGCGAATGCTAGCAGAGGCAGAAGCTCCATATCAACCTCTGGCTCAAATTCAAACACATCTAACGCTGCAATAAAGCCATCGTTGCGCTGTAAACGTGCTTTTAGAGCCGAATTGTCAACGACTGGACCACGAGCAGCATTGATTAAAATTTGGTCACCGCGTAACGTATTGAGGACTTCTTCATCGATCAGATGATGAGTAGGATGCTTACCACCCCGAGTAATCGGTGTGTGGAGAGTAATGATATCGGCTTGACTCAACAGCGCCTCAAGAGGTGTAAACTGACGCGAATCCCCCGCATCTTGCTTAGGTGGATCGTTAATCAATACCTTGATTCCTACACCTTGCAAACATTGTTGCAAGTAACTGCCAACCTGCCCGGCACCAATGATACCAACCGTTTTATCAAAAACAGAAAAACCGTGTTGTTGAGCCAGTACCATCATGACACTGAACGCGTATTCTGCGACCCCTACTTTGTTACAACCTGGTGCCGCGGTGAAAAATATTCCTCGCTCTCGAAGTAAATCCTGATCCACATGGTCCATCCCCGCGGTTGCCGTCCCGACAAATTTGAGTTTGTTCGCTTTTGATAGCAGTTTTGCGTTGACCTTAGTAACAGAACGAATCATCAAGGCGTCGACATCGACAAGGTCATCTTCAGTTAGTGTGCGACCAGATTTTAGAACCACTTCGCCAAGCTGGCTAAAAAGCTGCTCTGCATAAGGCATATTTTCATCAATAAGGATTTTCATCTGTCTGTAGAGTGGGGTTGAATTGCAATGGGATTGATTGTGCAGAAAAGGCTCCTCAGTGTCGAGGTAATAATGCACTCAGGTAGCGATAAAGGATAAAGAGAAAAATGCCCGGCTAAATAGCCGGGCAATAGTCCAGAACAAAAGGATCTTAACCCGCTCTCCATGGGCTAAAGTCTGCGTCTGTTAGGTTAATCTTTACTAATAAAGATTAACCAGCTCTGGAAACTGGATTGCGAAGCATCATCTGCTCAGCAAATTCAGCTAGCCTTGGTACTTCTTGATCACTAATGTTGCGTTCGTACCACCAAAGCCAAAACTGTTTGACATCACGGTCGTTAGCTCGACATCACGCTTTTCAGTCACGATATCTAGGCCCTTAGCCGCTTCATCTAAATTAGCAATGTTAATGCTTGGAGCGATGAAATCATTGGTCAGCATTAACGTTGAGTAAATTGCTTCGTGCACACCAGCAGCACCTAGTGCGTGACCTGTCATTGCTTTAGTTGCAGAAATAGCTGGGCTGTTGTTACCGAATAGATCTTGGATTGCACCCAGTTCTTTAACGTCACCAACTGGTGTTGATGTGCCGTGTGTGTTGACGTAGTCAATAACATCCACATCTTGCATCGCCATTTTCATACAACGCACTGCGCCTTCACCAGAAGGAGCAACCATGTCATAACCGTCTGAAGTCGCGCCATAGCCTACGATTTCACCGTAGATTTTCGCGCCGCGTGCTAATGCGTGTTCGAGTTCTTCGATCACCATCATGCCACCGCCGCCAGAGATAACAAAACCGTCACGGTCAGCATCGTAAGTACGAGAAGCTTGGTCTGGAGTCTCGTTGTACTTAGTCGATAGTGCTCCCATAGCATCAAACATCATAGTTTGAGACCAATCTAGTTCTTCACCACCACCAGCAAAAACGATGTCTTGTTTGCCTAGTTGGATAAGCTCCATCGCATGACCAATACAGTGTGCTGACGTCGCACACGCAGAACTCATAGAGTAGTTCACGCCACGGATTTTAAATGGTGTCGCCAAACACGCAGATACGGTTGAAGACATAGTACGAGGTACCATATATGGACCAACACGTTTCACGCCTTTTTCACGCATAGTGTCAGTTGCGACAGTTTGGTTTAGTGCCGATGCACCGCCAGAACCTGCAACAATACCAGTACGGTCATTAGATACCTGTTCGTCGGTTAAACCTGCATCTTCAATTGCTTGCTGCATTGATAGGTATGCATAAGCAGCCGCATCACCCATAAAGCGCATCTGTTTACGGTCAATGTGTTCTGCTGGGTTAATCTTTAAGTCACCCCAAACCTGAGAACGTAGGCCGTGTTCTTTAAACTGCTCAGAGGCAGTAATACCAGATTTACCTGCTTTAAGAGACGCTAAAACTTCTTCGACGTTGTTACCGATACTTGAAACAATACCCATACCGGTGATTACGACTCGTTTCATTATGACATTCCTATAATTCAAAAATCCGCCTGATAATAACTAAGATAGCGGGGAAAAGTGGTCAGCTTTCCTCTAAAACCGTACAATTGCAATCGTATTATCGTCTTTATTCACATTATTTCCGACACTATGACCTCGATTACTAATGCCCAACTAGGCTGGAACGAAGCTGGAACCCCTGTTTCCGACCAGTTTGATGATGTCTATTTCTCCAACGTCAATGGACTAGAAGAGACTCGCTACGTGTTCTTACACCAGAATCATCTGCCACAAAGATGGCAAGAATGTGATCAACGTAGATTTGTCATCGCAGAGACTGGCTTCGGAACTGGACTTAATTTCTTAGCCGTTTGGCAATGGTTTGCTCAATTTAGGCAACAAAATCCAACTTCGCCATTACAAGAGCTGCATTTCGTGAGCTTTGAAAAATATCCGTTGAGTAAAAACGATCTCATCAAGGCTCACCAATCGTGGCCTGAACTGGCAGAGTATGCGGAAAAGCTGCAAAAACACTACCCTATCGCGGTACCAGAATGTCATCGAATTGTACTAGACGATGGAGCTATAACGCTTGATTTATGGTTTGGTGACATTAAAGATTGCATGCCAAAAGTGCCTGTTTCTGAGCAAGGTCTCGTCGACGCTTGGTTCTTAGATGGGTTCGCACCAAGCAAAAACCCAGAAATGTGGAACCAAGACTTATTTAACGGTATGGCAAAATTAGCGAAACGTGATTGTACTTGCGCGACATTCACGGCTGCGGGTTTTGTACGTCGAGGTCTCATTGAAGCGGGCTTCGCAATGAAGAAAGTCAAAGGCTTTGGCACCAAACGAGAGATGATCGCGGGCGCACTTTTAGAGAAGCAGCCACACACGAACATGATACCTTGGTTTGCTCGTCAGCCAAGTCAGAGTGGTGAATCCGTCGCTATTATTGGTGGTGGCATCGCCAGTGCCACACTTGCCACTACCCTTGTCCGACGCGGAAAAAAAGTCACGCTCTACTGTCAAGATAGTGCACCTGCTGAAGGCGCTTCAGGAAATCGACAAGGCGCAGTCTATCCTTTACTGAATGGTACACACGAAGGCGTGTCCCGAGTATTTGCGCCAGCATTCTTGTTTGCCCGTCAATTTGTTGAACAAGCTGCACAGCAAATAGAGTTTGACCACCAATGGTGTGGTGTAACGCAGCTAATGTGGGATCAAACAACCAACGTTAAGCTTAACAAAATGCTTGAAGGTAACTTTGATAGTCAGCTCATTCGTAAACTCGATGCTCAACAGACCAACGACGTTGTTGGCCTTCCTCTCGATATGGAAAGCGTTCACTACCCGCTTGGTGGTTGGTTAAGCCCTGCTCAGCTAACCAAAGGGTTACTGGATAAACTCGCGGAAAACCCTTTATTTGCCTCTTACTTCAACTGCAAAATTGAACAGCTAGACTGGCAGGAAGATTCCCAGAGCTGGACTTTGGTAAGTCATAACGCGTCATTCCAACACGATACCGTCGTCATTGCCAACGGCCATCTGTTTGACCAATTTACTCAAGCTGCGCATGTCCCATTAGGGAAGGTCAAAGGTCAAGTCAGTCACATTCCAACGACAGAGACGCTGGAGAAACTCAAGACCGTATTGTGCTATGACGGCTACATGACCCCCGTGAACCCGAATAACCGCCATCACTGCATTGGCGCTAGCTATGATCGCTCTCATCTCAACAATGAGTTTGACCCTGTGGCGCAACAAGACAATGGTGACAAACTGCGCAAATGCGTACCAAACCAAGCTTGGCCACTCCAAGTTGATACGTCATCGAATCAGTCGCGTCAGGGCATACGCTGTGTAAGTCGAGACCATCTGCCATTTGTTGGCAACCTTGGTCAGTTTGAAAAAATCAAAGCTTGCTATCAAAACCTTCAACAAACAACAATTGATAGTGCTGAACAAGTACCACAATATCCAAACTTGTTCTGCCTATTAGGTTTAGGCTCACGAGGGCTAAGTTCAGCGCCGCTGCTAGCGGAAACGCTCGCCTCTCAGATCTGTGGTGATCCGCTGCCTCTACCTGTGGATGTTTTGGAAAGCTTACACCCTAGTCGAATGTGGGTTCGCAAATTGAGAAAAGGCAAAGCCATTACGGAACTGTAATTAGCCTCAGAACAAAAAACGCAGTCTCTTACACTGCGTTTTTTATCTGTAGTCACTGAGCTTGGTTAGGCTAGCTTAGCAACCGCGGCTTTGATTTCATCTGCAATGTCTTGGTTGGTAATCGCCGCAGTTTCAAAGTCAAAGTTATCATAGAAACTTGGGACGGATACCGACGCCTTCACATCAGCACCAAAGTAAGGAGCCGAAGCTGTGGCGGCAGCAAGAACCGTTTGTGCACCACCAGGGCCAGGAGATGTCGCCAAGTAAACAACGGGCTTGTTTTGGAACACACTGCGATCAATGCGAGTCGCCCAGTCAAATAGGTTTTTGTATGCCGCTGGGTAGTAGCCATTATGTTCAGCATAAGAAACAACAATGGCATCCGCTTCAGCAAGATCAGCGAGAAACTCTCTTGCGCCTTCAGCTTGTCCAATTTCTTTTTCTTTGTCTTCACTAAACATCGGAACTGAATAATTGTTGATGTCTAAGACTTGTACCTGCGCACCTTCCACTTGTTGAGCGGCATAGGTTGCTAACGCTTTGTTGATTGATGTTGAACTGTTTGATGCCCCAAATGCTATGATCTTCATAACTGCTATCCTGTTGTGTCTCAGTATGAGCACTAGAATATCGAGCAGCCAATCACGCAACAAGCGCAAAAATACAAAGAGGTTGTTCGAAAAATTCGAACAACCTCTTAGACGATAGATTGACGTCGCCGTTGGTTAAGCGTTGTTTACCAGCTCTAACCACAAATCATTGACGATAATACGGTCTGCCGGCGTCAGCTCCGAACGTGCTGCATCCAAACTTTCCTGAATACGACTCTTTAATGTTTCCACATCATTAATGCCATCTTCTTCGCACGAAGCGGCAGAAAGCGAAATATGACCACGCAGATAACCACCAGCAAAAAGTTCATCATCTGACGCCGTCGAAATACGTGCATCTATTAGCTCAAGTAGCTGCTCTTCAAATTCAATAATCATTTTGCGATGTCGCCTAATCAGTTTGCTTCTCAAAAAGAACGCCAAGCTTCTCACATTGAGAATTTCAACGCAAACCCTATATACAGCAAGGCCTGATAGTGTGGTATGGACAATGCAGTTTCCCTTATATCGCTCAGCCAAAATAGGGAATGACAATAAAATTAAACGTATAAATCAGCGCTTCCTACTACTCTTTGCATGTTGTAGCTACAGCATTTATTACGCGCCATCCAGCCATGCTGGAGACGTCAGCTTTGGTGAATGTCCCACAGAGGCATTCCTTATCCAAAACCCCACAGGAACTCCTGTCGCGTTTGGTGTGAACATCGATTTAGGCAGTTATCGCGTCATGCCCTCTACTCTGGGTTTAGCCAATCTAAATGGGATAGGTTTTAGTGAACATGACCGATTCATTTATGGCTGGGACTATGATGTTAATGGCGAACTCGGAACGCTCGCATCGACGCCAACAATAACCTTGCCTATAGCCTAGACGCCGACGGTTATCTCTGGGTCGTGGATGCTACACAAGGCACTGCCACGCGTATGAATCAGGTGCTCAATGAAGCTCAACTTGGTTTCAACTTTACCTTCGGTGCGATTTACTTTGATGTGGATGGATACCTCTACGCCAGTAATAACAGCAATGGCTATATTTTCAAAGTCACCCTGAACAATCCTCATATACCAGGGACGTCAGACTACTCGTCATGGCAGCCTAGTGCGAACCTGACTGCTTACGGTCCATCAAGTAATTCGAATGATGGTGCTCGATGTGCGTCAGCGCCTGTCGAAGCCGCAGAGTTGACCGACTTTGGCGACGCACCAGGTGGAAGCTAACGACAACAGTCTCAAATCTGTCTATAGCGTTGATGTCGATGTCATTCTGAGCCAACTGGCTGACAAGCAGGCCTATATATCGATATGCGACAATAGCTTCGCTCAGGGTGATGCTGACCTCGTCGACTACGAGAGCTGTTTGGTCAAATCATCGTTGACTGGGGGGCTGGCAGAATTCGATTTAAAGGTAGTCAATCATTGCGACTCACTGATTGCCGTCATTTGGGTGATGGAGCCGGATCAGACTCCACTCGTCTACACGTTCGACTACAGCGGCCAGAAAGAGAATACTTGGCTTATTCAGTAGCGTTAGGCTACTTAACTTTAAACTGCGCAGGCGTGAGTTCCGCGATACTGTAGAATTCACGTAGCGCATCAGACAACATTTGAACTCTGAGCGGTAATCCCACCTGAAGAATTGACATCACCTCAGCGTGAACTTTGGCCATAAACGCCAAACGATCCGGTTCAAAGCTACCATTG
The DNA here is from genome assembly GCF_036533775.1 of Vibrio sp. M260112. NCBI lineage: Bacteria > Pseudomonadati > Pseudomonadota > Gammaproteobacteria > Vibrionales > Vibrionaceae > Vibrio > Vibrio sp. M260112. Next base: position 101,459 of record NZ_JATABH010000005.1, read on the forward strand.
AGATTGTCACAACTGACAGTGAACGGAAAGCCTGCACTGGCGGATAATATCCATTCGTATGCTTGCGGGCGGATTTCTACTTTTTCGAATTCAGCTTGCACGGCTTGAGTGCGTCCATCAGGTTCATACCAATAACCAAAATCTTCCACTAAGCGACGCTCTGGCCCAGCCACGCACCAATGGGCAATCTCATGCATTCCTGACGCATAGAAACCACGAGCAAAAATAATGCGATGATAGGGGTAGTCATTGTCAGCAGGAAGATAGATTGGCTCATCTCCCCCTAACTCCAACTTGGTGTTGTATGAGTGAAAAAAAGTCGTGTTAAAGATATTGATTAAGTCTTGATACTCGTGGGTCATAGCTAAATTAACGGGCTGGTACTATCGCGCTCTGCATTCTCTCATTTTTGCTGAAAAATGCAAAACCCTACTTAATATATTGATATTAGAAATAGTAATCTAAAAAACGTTTTCGTATTCATAAAAACTCATTCGTCATAGATCACATTTCCCACTACACTCACGCCTTAAATTTCATCTTCATTGCCGAGCATTTCCGGCCACTTCTTGAGAATTCATTATGCTGCTCAGTGTTTTATATATTATTGGTATCACAGCGGAAGCGATGACGGGAGCACTAAGTGCGGGTCGTCGAAAAATGGATTGGTTTGGAGTCATGCTGGTTGCAAGTGCCACGGCCATCGGTGGCGGCACAGTACGCGATATTCTTCTCGGTCATTACCCACTAGGCTGGGTAAAGAATCCCGAGTTTCTTGCGATCACTTGTATCGCAGGCGTACTGACAACGGGGCTAGCTAAGTGGGTCATTAAACTTAAAGGCCTGTTCATTCGATTGGATGCGCTAGGACTGATCGTTTTTAGTATCATTGGTACCAAAGTGGCAATGGGTATGGGGCATCATGTCTTGATTTGTATGGTATCAGCGCTCGTAACTGGCGTGTTTGGTGGCCTACTGCGTGACCTAATCTGTCGTCAAACACCACTTGTACTGCATGAGGAACTGTACGCATCTGTCGCTCTCGTAGCTTCTGGTTTGTATTTAGGACTTTTAGAGCTCGGCATTGATGATGTGACTGCGACCATTTCAACTCTCGTTGTTGGTTATGTACTTCGTATGGCTGCGGTGCGTTTCAAATGGCGCTTACCTTCATTCAACCTTGAAGCTGAAGGCTCATTGCACTGATCACGCCAGCAATTCGATAGCCACAACGGTAACCGGCTCGATTTTTACCATTTCCTTATCGCATATAAAAAGCCCCGACTCACATGTCGGGGCTTTTATCAATCAGAGCTTATATCTGCGGTGTTTCTGTGGTCACACCATGGTTTTGACCACGGTGACGCAGCAGATGATCCAGTACTACGATTGCCAGCATAGCTTCAGCAATCGGAACAGCGCGGATACCAACACATGGGTCGTGACGACCTTTGGTAATCAGTTGAGTCGATTCACCCTGCTTAGTAATCGTCTCACCAGGAACAGTGATGCTTGAGGTCGGCTTAAGCGCAATGTTGGCTACAATATCTTGCCCTGTTGAGATGCCACCTAAGATACCGCCAGCGTGGTTACTCGCAAAGCCACTTGGCGTCAGTTCATCACGGTGCTGGCTGCCTTTTTGACGAACAACATCAAAGCCATCACCAATCTCTACACCTTTCACCGCGTTAATGCTCATAAGTGCATGCGCAATGTCCGCATCTAGGCGGTCGAATACCGGTTCACCCAGACCAACGGGAATATTTGTTGCGACGACTTGCAGTTTTGCACCGATTGAATCACCTTGTTTCTTGAGGTCACGGATCAGTTGATCAAACGCTTCAACTTTATCGACATCAGGACAGAAAAATGGATTGTTTTCAATTTCATCCCAATCCACTTTATCAATCGCCACATCGCCCATTTGCGATAGATAAGCACGGATCTCTACCCCAAATTCTTGTTTCAGGTATTTCTTAGCGATTGATCCCGCCGCAACACGCATCGCTGTTTCGCGGGCAGATGAACGGCCACCACCACGATAATCACGAACACCATATTTCTGATGGTAAGTGTAGTCTGCATGCCCTGGGCGAAACTTATCTTTGATTTCCGAATAATCTTTGGAACGCTGGTCGGTATTTTCGATCAAAAGACCGATAGAAGTCCCTGTGGTTTGACCTTCAAATACGCCAGACAAAATTTTCACCTCATCTGGTTCACGACGAGCGGTGGTATAACGAGAAGTGCCTGGTCGACGGCGGTCCAAATCGATTTGAATATCTGCTTCGGTGATTTCAAGACCCGGAGGGCATCCGTCGACAATACATCCTAGTGCGATACCATGACTTTCTCCGAATGTTGTCACTCGAAAATGTTGCCCGATACTGTTTCCTGCCATTACTTCCTCAAATTTGTTTCGCCCTTGTATACAGAGCTTTACACTTCAATTATTAGTTATTTCATAGTCGCCTTATTGCGGTTTGATGTAAACCCCTAAAGACCATTTTACGCGCATAAAAAAACGCCAAGTCGTGAATCAAAGATCAAACCACTTGGCGCTATGAAGTTTTGCTCAAACTTTAAGCATTAATCTCGGTAGATTGAGAACTCATCTTTGACGGCTAGCATCTGATCGCGAGTTAGCATAAATACCCCGTGACCACCGTTCTCGAACTCAATCCAAGTAAATGGAATATGTGGGTACTGTTCCATCATGTGAACCATAGAGTTACCCACTTCACAAATAAGAATACCGTTATCCGTTAAGTAATCTGGCGCATTCGCTAGGATACGGCGAACAATTTTAAGCCCATCTGTACCCGCAGCTAGGCCTAACTCAGGCTCATGAGTAAACTCTTCAGGCAGACTGTTCATGTCTTCTTGGTCAACGTACGGTGGGTTGGAGACAATCAGGTTGTACTTCTCTTTTGGTAGATCACGGAACAGATCTGAACGGATTGGAAAAACTTGCTGCTCCATACCGTGATCCTGAACGTTAAGCTCAGCAACTTGTAGTGCGTCAGTAGAGATGTCTATCGCATCAACTTCCGCTTCAGGGAACGCATGTGCACAGGCGATGGCGATACAGCCGCTACCGGTACAAAGATCCATGATACGTGTCGGTTCTTCGATCAACCAAGGTTGGAATTCAGCTTGAATCAACTCACCGATTGGCGAACGAGGTACAAGTACACGTTCATCAACGAAAAACTCTAAGCCACAGAACCAAGCACGGTTAGTTAGGTAGGCTGTAGGCGTACGCTCATTGATACGCTTCACCACGCGCTCAACGATACGCATACGCTCACTGGTGGTCAGGCGCGAGTTCAATACATGCGGAGGCACATCGATTGGCAGGTACAATGTTGGCAGGATTAGCTGTACCGCTTCATCCCATGCGTTATCAGTACCGTGACCATAAAATAGGTTTGCGGCGTTGAAACGACTGACGGTCCAACGAATCATATCTTGAAGCGTATGAAGTTCTGACACCGCTTCTTCTACAAAAATCTTATCCAAAATTGCCTCCGAAAAGCGCTACAATACTGCTCATTACATTTTAAAGTATTAATGAATAATCCCATGAGCAAAAAAGACACCGATATGGATGATGACTTCGCCCTTTTTAGGGATGCAGTACAAGGCGTAAAAAAGTTGTCACAGGATACCATAGTCCAGCAGCCAAAAAAAAATACTAAGCAAAAAGAAATTAAGCGAACTTCTAGAGAAGCGAGCGATGCTGAGTTCTATTTCTCTGACGAGTTTGTTCCACTTTTGAATGAAGAAGGACCAACGCGTTATGCTCGCGATGACGTGTCGCAGTATGAAGTAAAAAGACTACGTCGAGGCGTTTATGTCCCTGACGTTTTTCTCGATATGCACGGCATGAATCAACAGGAAGCCAAACGCGAACTGGGGGCGATGATCGCCTACTGTATAAAGAACGAAATTTCCTGTGCGTGTGTTCAACACGGCATCGGTAAACACATACTCAAACAAAAAGCACCACTATGGCTCGCTCAGCACCCAGATGTGATGGCTTTCCATCAGGCTCCACTCGAGTTCGGTGGAAATGGCGCTCTGTTGGTACTCCTCTCTATCCCCGAAAAATAGCCCCTTGCTTCTAACCTGCTACTTTCTCAGTTCTGGAGGAATAGGTAGCTCGGAGGTTTTAAGATTTGGCCTTTGTCCACCGCGTTTTCGATACTGTTTCAATTGGAATACGTAGGCAAGAATTTGTGCCACCGCAGTAAACAAGCCATCCGGTATTTCCTGCTCTAATTCGGTTGAATGGTATAGAGCACGTGCAAGAGGCGGCGCTGGAATCACGTAGATATCGTGTTCACGTGCCACTTCACGAATCTTGAGCGCCATGTGATCCGTACCTTTCGCCACAACAATTGGCGCTCGGTCACTATCTTGTTTATATCGCAATGCTACAGAGAAATGCTCCGGGTTGGTGATGATAACATCAGCCTGAGGCACTTCGGCCATCATACGTCGTTGAGCAGCTTCACGCTGGAGCATACGAATACGGCCTTTCACTTCCGGCTTACCCTCTGTTTCCTTGTACTCGTCTTTAACCTCTTGCTTGGTCATTTTAAGTTGGTTGGCGTGTTGCCAAATCTGAAATGGGATATCGATCGCTACCACCAGCAACAAGGTACAGCTAATCAGCAATATAAAATTAAGCAGAATATCGAGCGCGTGAAAGATGTTCTGTGGGTAAACATCCATACTGAGTTGGAACAAATCTTGTTTGGCGGCATTAATGAGATAAAAGGCCATCCCAGACACTAAAGCTACTTTGAGAATAGACTTAATCAGTTCTACCCAGCTTTGCAGGCCAACCATTCGTTTGAGGCCACTCAGTGGATTCATCTTAGACCACTTCGGCATCGCCGCTTCAACTGAAAAGTTAATGCCACCGACCCCAGCGGCTCCAGCCAGCGCAGCCACAAATAGTGTTATCAGGATCAACAGAAGGGGAAGAATCAGATTCGACAATGATCCGAGCGCAATATCGAACAGCTTAACCTGATCAAATATCTCTTCACGTGACAAAGTAAACAACCGCCCCATAGCATTTAATAGAGCGCGAGCTAAGCTCTCTCCAAACCACATCAGTGCAACTGAACCAATTACCAGTACTGAAACCGACGCCAATTCTTTAGACCTTGCAACCTGCCCTTTTTCTCGAGCCTGTTGCAAGCGCCTGGGCGTGGCGTCTTCTGTGCGTTCTTGACCGTCTGACTCTGCCATTCAGCCTCCTAACAATTCAGCCTGATAAAGGAACAGATCTGCTGTTCACCTTGTAACCAGAATAGCTCATAGTGGTTGTAGAGTCCGGCGATGATGTACCAACAAAGCAATAGCCCCACCATCAAAGCAAAAGCGAAGCCGAGCGAGAAAATATTCAACTGCGGGGCAGCACGTGTCATCACGCCGAAGGATAAGTTGATCGTTAGCAGCGCAATAATTCCAGACAATGACATACTCAGCGCGACTTTAAACATAATTCCAAGCCATAACGCCAGTTCTCTAAAATCCACAGTCGTTAATGAACCCGTTCCAATTGGGATGGATTTAAAACTCATCACCACTAGCATTATCATTTTGAGATGACCATCGGTCGCGAGGAAAAACATGGTTGCAAGGAACATAAACAATTGACCAAGCAATGGGGTGTTTTGACCGTTCGCTGGGTCAACCATTGAGGCAAAACCCAAACTCGCCTGCATACCGAGGATCTGACCAAGAATAACAAAGGTTTGAATCATAAATTGGGTCACAGTCCCCATCGCGACACCGATAATGATCTGTTCTAGCAAAGTCATAAAACCCGCAAAAGAGACTAGTTCAATATTGTCTGGCACCGCGGGGATGGCTGGCATCACCGCAAAAGTGATCGCTAAACCTAGATAGAGACGTACCCGAGTAGACACGAATCGCGCTCCCGTCACCGACATCACCATCAGCATGGCAGCAATGCGGGTATAGGGCCAAAAGTAATTGGCGATCCAATCTAAAACTAGGCTAGTCGGATACTCCATAGTCAGACCTAGTAGAGAACCTGGGGTAAACGCTCGATCATGCTAAAGAAAAACTCCATCAGCATCTGCGTCATCCAGTGAGCAAACAGCATCAAAGCCAGTAGTGTCACAATCAAACGTGGCAAGAAGCTCAGTGTTTGTTCGTTAATGGACGTTGCGGCTTGAAAGATAGCGACCACTAAACCAATCAGTAGACTGGGAATAATGATCGCACACACCATGATGAGAACCATCCATAGCGATTCACGAAACAGCTCGACAAACATTTCAGGAGTCATTGGCTTCCTCCCGTCACAAAGCGAAACTGCCGGCTAACGTCGACAATATCAGGTTCCAGCCGTCGACCAACACGAACAGCATCAATTTAAAAGGTAACGAGACAATCATTGGCGATAGCATCATCATACCCATTGCCATCAGAACCGAAGCCACCACAAGGTCAATGATTAAGAACGGTAAGAACAGCATAAAACCAATTTGGAATGCAGTTTTGAGTTCTGAGGTGATGAAAGCTGGGATCAATACCGCCATTGACACATCTTCCGGCGCTGTCGCTGTCGAACCAGAGATATTGACGAAGGTTTCTAAGTCCTTTACCCGAGTCTGCTTGAGCATAAAGTCTTTCATTGGCGTTTGAGCTAAGTCAAACGCTTGTCGCGCGGTTATCTGCTCATTGATGTAAGGCTGAATCGCATCATCATTAATCTTGCTCAGTACTGGCGACATGATGAAGAAGGTTAGGAAGATGGCGATACCTATGATCACTTGGTTCGATGGTGTCTGTTGCAAACCCATGGCCTGACGCAAAATAGACATCACCACAACAATACGCGTGAACGACGTCATCAAAATAACCATGGCTGGCAGGAAGCCGAGCATGGTCATCAAGGCTAAGATTTGCAAGTTGATTGAGTAGTCTTCACTGCCGTCCGCATTAGTGGTCATGGTAAAGGCTGGAATTCCGCCACCACCGCCTGTAAAACTTCCGGTTGAGATGGTTTTAGACGCGCCCTGCTCTTTCTCCATTGCCGTTACGGTCACCGAGTCACTCGGAGCGATATTGGCAGGAATCGAGGTATCTATCTCTTGCTGCGCTAACGCTAACCCAGAAAAAAGGGCCAGTACAAACGTCAGAACAATGGTCGCCAAATTAGTTGTTTTTATCATTCTTCTTCAACAGCTGAGTCAGTTGACTTGCAAACGGACCGTTAGCCATCTCCTCCTGAGACAAAGGTTTATCCAGCTTTGAGATAAGTTGAATTGATTGAGGTGTCACCCCCACTAAAAACTGCTCTTCACCCGCTTGAACAATCACAATCCTTTCTCGATGCCCAACCGCAATTTGGCGCACAACGCTCAGACCTTTCTGATTGATCAATGCGGGGACTCGCATGCGTTTCAATAGCCAAGCTAGCAACAAAATAAAGGCCACAACGAACACGAGCGACCCAAAAGTGGTCGCCCAGTCTAGTTGGCTGCCTGGAGCGGCAGCCAGTGCGGAAGGAGAAAGTACAATGAGAGAGTAAAGTAAGTACTCTCTAACTTTGAAAGTCATACGTTACCTAACATTATCGCAGTTTCTTGATACGCTCTGTCTGACTGATTACGTCGGTCAAACGAATACCAAACTTATCGTTAACCACAACCACTTCACCGTGCGCAATTAGGGTGCCATTCACCAGTACATCTAATGACTCACCCGCCAAGCGCTCTAGCTCAACAACCGAACCTTGGTTTAACTGGAGTAAGTTACGAATACTGATTTGAGAGCGACCCACTTCCATGGAAATCGTCACTGGTATATCTAAGATCGTATCCAGCTTGCGACGCTCATCGTCTGAGATCGGCGAAGAAGTGTCCTTTAGCTCATCAAGCTGAGCAGACATCACTTCATCTACATCAATATCTGGCGCATTCGGATCTTCACCTAACGCCGCAGCCCATTCGTCCGCCAGTTTTTGGTCTTCACTCGGTTCCATACCTGTTACCTATTTATTCTCTTAATCTTCGATTTCGACATCGTCTTCTTCTAACTCAGAAATAACATCTTTTCCGAGGAAGGCGATATCCGTTTTAACCACATCAGGGCGTTTAATTTTCTCTGATACCTGAACTGCCAATTTCTCACCTGAGCGCCCCATTTTCACTCGGAATGTTGGCAGTTCTTCAACAAACATCACAGCATGTTCTGGCATATTGATCGGAATGATGTCACCCGGTTGTAGCTCCATCAAGTCACGCAATGAGATATCTTGCTCTAGTAAATCGACACGGAGGTTGACTGGCACACCCATGATTTCCTCACGAAGCGCCGTGCTCCAACGAACGTCTGTTTCCATTTTGTCAGACTGAACACCGGCATCGAGCAACTCACGAATTGGCTCAACCATAGAGTACGGCATAACCACGTGGAAATCACCACCACCACCGTCAACCTCAATATGAAATGAACTGACGACTATCACCTCTGTCGGGCTAACAATGTTAGCCATACTCGGGTTCACTTCCGAATCGAGGTATTCAAACTCGACTCCCATAACTGGAGACCAAGCTTCTTTGTAATCTTCAAAAACGATCTTCAGCAATAGCTGCACAATTCGACGCTCGGTCGGTGTAAACTCTCGACCTTCGATACGGGCATGGAAGCGGCCATCACCCCCAAAAAAGTTTTCTACTAGAATGAAGACTAGACGTGCTTCCATGGTAACCAGAGCCGTACCTTTCAACGGTCTAAAGCGCACCATATTAAGGCTGGTAGGCACATACAGCGTATTTTGGTACTCACCAAACTTCATCATCTGAACGCCATTGATAGAGACTTCTGCCGTCTTCCTTAGCATATTAAACAGACTAATCCGCAAATGGCGGGCAAAACGCTCATTGATCAATTCGAGCGTTGGCATACGACCACGAACAATGCGGTCTTGCGAGGAGAAGTCGAAGTCTACAGCACTGGCATCCGACTCGGGCGACTCGTCTTCTGTATCATCAACGTCATCGACTCCGTGGAGCAGGGCATCAATTTCGTCTTGGCTTAATAGATCAGTCACGCATCACCTACTGCATTACAAAATCGGTAAATAGCACACGCTCAATCACTGGTTGACCTACCGCGCGATTCAAGCTTGCTTTAATGTCGTCGGTCGCTTTTTCTCGCAGTTCGATACGGCCATTGGCAGTACGCAATTGATCAACGGTCGCCGACGCAAACGTACTCAATAATGAACTTTCAATCAGAGGAGAGTGGTAGCGGGCGAGATTTTCGTTCTCTGAGCCACGAACCATCAACTGTACCTTAATCTGTACTAAGCGATCTTTTTTGTCGCCTGTGACATTAAATAAAAACGGTTGGGGAATATTAACGTAAGCGACTGGATCGACAGACGCAGCCACTTGCGGCAGGGTCGTCTGAGCGGTTTCCGCAGAATCATCCGAACCCATCAAGAAAAATGCAGCACCACCGCCACCCGCGAGTAACACCACGGCAGCAATGATGATAATGATCAGCTTACCTTTGCCTTTGGGCGCTTCCGTTTCGATTTCTTCAACTGCCATAACTTAACATTCTCTATCTCTTTGTTTTTTACAGTTTAAGCGTAATAGCTAATTCCATCACGCTTTGCAGCGACATTCAAATCAAGATTGATGTCTGGTTCAAGGTTTTCTTCACCAAACAAGCCCTGACCGCTGCTTCCCTGACCAGAATTACCCTGTCCGTTATCTGCATAGCGTCTCTGCTGCTGACCGGAAGCCTGCTGCTGAACTGAGCTGTCACCTAATTGTACACCCTGCTGGGCAAGCATCTCACGTAATCTTGGCATTGATTGTTCAATCACATCGCGAGCTTGCTGATTGGCGACGGTAAAATGAACCGTGGCCGCATCTCCATTCATATTCATACGAATTTGCATACGACCCAACTCAGGAGGATCTAAGCGAATGTCGATGTTCTTTAGGTTTTTCGACATCATCATCTGAACTCGCTCTGCCACTTGTTCTCCAGCCATTTCTCGCGTCAGTTGCAATGGCACTTGTGCCGCCGCTTGCTCTGCGCGTATCTGACCTAACGAGTTAGGGCCTTGCTGCCCCGATGCCTGCGCGAGTTGCTGAGCAAAAGCCGAACTCGACTCCGAGGCGGGCTGACCACCTTCTTTACCGCCGACTAGCTTACCGAGCGAACCTGCCGTTTTTGCACCCAGTGCCGCTTTAAGCACTGCCTGATCCTGTGTAAGCGCCGCGTGAGGCGTTGCTGCCACTTGTTGCATCTGGCTTACCATCAAGTCCGTTGGCATGGCAGAAACAGCGGATTGTTGTTGCGACATTTGTGCCGCTGTCTGGGCCATTTGGGCTTGAGCTTGCTGTGTGGTAAGTGCCTGATGAACCGACTGAGCCACCGCCGCTTGTTGCGCTTTTGGTGGCGTTTCTGGCTTGATCGACACTTCATCAGTTAACGCGGGTTCATTGGTGGAAGCCCAAGGAATCGCCCCTGCCGTAACGGCCGCGGCAGCAATGGTTACATCCGCCGGTGCCTCACTTGCCACATCACTCGCAGACATCATCACTTGGTTGCTTGGCTGTGCACTGTCTAGTGCGGTGGCTAAAGATTTACTTGGCTTATCTGTCACCTTGGTCGCCGCCACTGTGCTAGCGGCAATAGCCCCTGCCGCTAGCCCCACATCATTAGCTGAGGCATCATTTTCTTCTTCAGAGCCGTCTGCTGGGCTCTGTTTCGTCGTGACTTCTGCGCTGAGCGCTGTCTCATCAAGGGCAACCTCAGACAGTTCTGCCGTTTCCTGTGGTAACGCGTTGTCTTTGTTAACCTTTGCAACAGAGGCACTTAACACTGCGGCTTGTTGCGCCAACTGACTGCTGTTCTCTTCGTCAGCAACCACCTGACTGTCTTGCTGAATAAATTTTTGTGCTGAAGCGGGTACGATAACGTCTTCCCCATCCGCCTTCATAACAACTTGCTGCTTTAGGCTATCACTGTCACTGACTTTTGAGGTTGGTTCACCACTCGGGGCTATCTCTTGTCTAGACTGGCTGTCAGTTGCAGTCACTTTAGTGGCGTCAGAAGAGACGTTTTGTTGCTCTTCTTCAGCCGAGATTTTTTGTGAGACATGGTGTTGAGTATCAATCTGATCCTGTGGCAACTCTTTGCCGTCAGCCGGTTGTAGCGCTTTATTCGCAGTATCAAGTCGCTGCAATACTTCGTCATTTTCAGAGACAATTTTCGCCGCTGAATGAGAGTTTTCGTCTTGTTGTGAGATCTCAGGCTTGGCACTTTGAGCAACGTCTTTCGTGACCGTAGCTGTGTCAGCGTCTTCCGCCTCACTTTCATCAGACACGAGAAGTTCATCGACACTTTGGCTCTCTGTCGCTTGCGCTTTTACGTCGCTAACGCCCGACTCACCTTTAGATACCGATGCTTGCTCGGCACTGGCCTCTGCACCCTCTACCTTACCTGCGCTCTCTTTGGTGCTAGTCTCACCTTTTATTAACGCCGCTAATTTGGCAAAGAAACCGCCAGACTCGGAGCTTTCGACACTCGCGTCACCACCGTCAGTGGTGGTCTTAGTCACTTTTGGACTTTCCGATACCGATGATAAATTGATATTCATACCAGGTTCACTCTCAGTTGCTTCACGCCGAGAAGGCTCTACGCGGCAAAGACGCCGATTCATTGCATACAAGTTGGAATAGATATTTGCAAGAAACACGCCAACGATAATCAAAGAATGACTTCGCTCACAGAAGTGAGAGGTTAGTTAGAAATTCGACGTGAGTACTGAAGGGTAGAAAATTCATCCATCTGCTTTTGCTCCCTGATATTTTGCAGACGCTGCTTTTCGGTTTGTTTTTTCTCAATAAGCCACTCGTATGAACGACGCTGCTTTCGGCTCTCTAACCAGTTATGCTCGCAGTTATTAACCTGGCCTTTGAAATGCGACTCGGCTTGCTTCTGCTTAGACAAGGTCTCATCTAAAGTGGTTAAAAAACGGTTTAAATGCGAGTACTGACTAGCGGTCAAACCTTGTTGTCCACGGTCAACCAACTGCTGACAGTAATCAAGGCGATACTTTTCAATTTGCTCGAGCTGCTGATAGTAGCTTTCAAGCTCATTGCGAGCTTGGTTTAACGCCAATACTGCTTGGTTTTCGCGCTCTTTGGCCTGCTCTAACAAAAACTCCAGTGCATTATCCATAAGCGTTAATCACCCTGCAGCAGACCACGTAGCATATTGATACACATGTCATAAGGTACGGTCTCTTTCATTGTTTGTTGCAAGTAAATATCAAGCTTAGGCTTGAGAGTGAACGCACCATCAATCGCCGGATCGGTACCCAGCTTGTATGCACCAATCGATACTAGGTCTTGATTCTTACGACAGATAGAGAGAACTTGGCGCACCGCTTTCGACATTAGGACATGTTCTTCGGAGGTGATCTGTGGCATTACTCGACTGACCGATTTTTCAACATCAATCGCGGGGTAGTGCCCTGCGTCCGCCATCTCACGCGACAACACCACGTGACCATCCAAAATGGCTCGTGAGGCGTCTGCGATTGGATCTTGCAAGTCGTCCCCTTCGGTCAGAACGGTAAAGAATGCGGTAATCGAGCCTTGCTCCGGACTACCGTTACCCGCTCGCTCTACCAAAGCAGGTAATTTGGCAAACACGGAAGGCGGATAACCTTTGGTTGCCGGAGGTTCTCCTACCGATAAAGCGATTTCACGTTGTGCCTGCGCGAAACGGGTTAGTGAGTCCATCAGCAACAGGACGTCTAAGCCCTGATCACGAAAGTACTCAGCAATGGTTAGCGCGGTCTGACACCCTTTCAAACGCATTAGTGGAGACGAGTCGGCTGGTGCGGCGACAACGACAGAGCGCTGTCGACCATCGACACCGAGGATTTCTTCGATGAATTCTTTAACTTCTCGTCCACGCTCACCAATCAAGCCCACGACGACAACTTGAGCCGTTGTGCCTCGCGTCATCATGCCTAGTGTCACCGACTTACCGACACCGGAACCTGCAAATAGACCGATACGCTGGCCTTTACCAACGGTGAGTAATCCATTAATGGCTTTGATGCCGACATCAAGAGGTTCAGAAATCGGTTTACGTGCTAATGGGTTAATGGGATCCGCATTGAAGGAGGCGCGTTTTTCGGTGTAGATCGGCCCTAAACCATCCAGTGGGTTACCTACGCCGTCAATAACCCGACCGAGCAACTCCATCCCAACTGGCAGACCCGTTTCGCTCGTCATCGGTGTCACTTTAGCACCAGGGAGCACACCTGTGATCTGCTCGCTAGGCATCAAGAAGAGATTGTCACCTGAGAAGCCCACTACCTCGGCTTCCATTTCGCCGTGCATGGTCTCAACTTTACATATGCTCCCAATTGGCGCTCTGCATCCGGTAGCTTCCAGCGTCAGGCCAACCACTCGCACCAACTTACCTGACGCAACCGGACGACAAGTCAGACCTTTGGTTTTGTATTGAGATAGGCGTTCTGCAAGAGCCAGCACTACTCACCACCTTGGTGGCGATTCACCCCACAGAAGCTTTGAATTACGCTGCGAATGCGATCTTCAAGACGATAATTAACACTCGACTCCCCAGCCTCAATCTGAACATCACCACGATTGAGAGCAGGTTCGCTCATTAAAGTCCAATTGCGAAAACTCAGTTGTTCCTCTCCGTAAGAAGAACGAATGATATCGACATCATCTGGGTGGAGTTTTAAGGTGATGGCATGGCCAGATATCGGTAGAGATTCTACCGATTGCTTAATGGTATCGAGGATGACCTGAGGATTAGTCTGAACTTCAACGTGAACCACTTCTTTGACAAGCATAAGTACCATGTCGACCAATTGCTTTTCCACCTGAGCATTCATCAGCTCCAATGGTTGAGCAAACTGGTTGGCTAAGCCAATAAAGGTTTCCACTTGCTGCTGAATAAACTCTTGTCCAGCGGCAACACCTTCAATTTTTCCAGCTTCAAGACCTTCCTGATGACCTTCCTGTAAGCCCTGCTCTTTGCCTTTATCATAGCCTTGCTTGAAGCCCGCTTCTTGGCCTTGGTGCAGACCTTCCTGATAAGCTTGCTGCTTGATCAGTTCGATCTCTTCTTCGGTTAGCGCTTTCGGCGTCTCATCGGCAACAGGCTCAGCAATAGGCATCCAGCTAGGATCGTAATTCATCGCTGTCTCTTTCGCCTGTTTATGGGTTTGCGCCGTGTAATCAGGCATACCCCATCGCTCTGGTTTTTCTACCAAATCGTCGTTATCAAGACGTAAAAAGCCGCGTTTTCGTTCCCCAGACATAGGCACCCTACTTACTTAAATTATAAGAACTCGTCGGCACCACCACCCAGCATGATCTCACCAGAGTCAGCCATGCGTCGGGCGATAGCCAGAATTTCTTTCTGCGCTGCTTCAACGTCAGACACTTTAATTGGTGGCATTGCTTCAAGGTCATCACGCATCATCTCAGCAGCACGCTTAGACATGTTCTTGAAGATCTTCTCACGCAAGGCATCATCGGCACCTTTAAGTGCACGCTGAAGCGCATCCTGTGGAACGTCGCGCAATAGTTTCTGGATACCTTGGTCGTCGACTTCGATAAGGTTTTCGAAGACAAACATCAGATCTTGAATCTGAGTCGCCATATCTTCGTCTTGATCGCGAATTTGATCCATCAAGACACCTTCGATGTTGTTGTCCATGTAGTTCATGATTTCGGCAGCTGCCTTCAGGCCACCAATCTTGGCAGCTTGAGCACCTGCTTGACCTGCGAACTGTTTCTCCATGATTTCGTTCAGTTCTGCTAGAGCAGAAGGCTGAACTTCTTCAAGGTTGGCGATACGCATCATAAGGTCTAGGCGGTCACGCTCTGCAAACTGAGAAAGAATCTCAGCGGACTGATCTGGCTCAAGATACGAAAGTACAATCGTTTGAATTTGGGGGTGCTCATTGATAATAATGCTCGCCACCTGACGTGGGTCCATCCATTTCAATGAATCAAGACCTTTAGAACCGGTACCCAGCAGGATTTGGTCAACAAGGTTATTCGCTTTGTCTTCACCTAAGGCGGCAACTAATGCATTACGCATAAAGTCTTCGCTGCCCATACCAATGTTGGTGTACTTCTGAATATCTTCCAAGAAAGCGCGGTGAACTGCGCCCACCTTATCTTGACTTAGGTCGGAAGCTCGCGCCATAGCGCTACCCACTCGTTGAACTTGCTTGGGTTCTAGATGGCGAATAATACCCGCAGCGTCTTCCTCATTCAGACTGAGTAATAGAATCGCCGCGCGCTCTTCGCCCGGGATGGTTGATATATCCACGGTGTTTTCTGCTACCTCACCGCCTACTTCTTGTGGAACTATTTCGTTAGGCATCTTGCATCCAATTCTTCACTACTTGTGCCGCTAGCTCAGGCTCGTTTGCTACTAGAGCACGTACCGCTTTCAGCACATCTTCATCTTTGTGTAGGTTAGGTAAGTCTATGCTTGAGCCAAACTCAAACAACTCACCACCATCTAAGTCACCGCCGATTAAGCTGGTTTCGCCATCAACCCCAATAGGTAGACCATCCGGTCCGTATAGTTGATCGTCATCATCAGACGCAGGGTTGAGCAGTTTTTTCATTGCTGGGCGGACAAGGACTAACACCACCACAATGATTACCAACGCACTTGCGAACCAACGAATCCAGTCATTAAAGTTAGGATGTTCCCAAATTGGCACATCTGCGATGGTTTCTGTTTCTGGTTCAGCAAACTGCATACTCAAGACATTTAGTAAGTCTCCACGAGCATCGCTATAGCCAACTGTACCTATCAGAATCTGTCTAATAGAGTTTAGCTCAGCGTCTGAGATTGGTTGGTAACTGGTTTCCCCTGTGTCGGGATTGACCACTGAGCGATTTTTAATCGCCACAGCAACTGTCTGACGATTGACCACTCCAGTCTGACGACGTTCATGACTTATGGTGGTATCCAGTTCAAAGTTACGAGTTGCTTCTTTGTGGACTGACCCTTGACCAAGTGTTGTGCCATCTTTCATCTGGGCTACATCTTGAGGAATTGATGCATCCGCTGGCGGCTGATTACTTAAAGCACCAGGCACACCCGCGACGACGTTGCCATTATTGTAGTCTTCAAGTGTGTACTCGCTACGAGTCGATGGGGTATTAGGGTCAAAGCTCTTACGAGTCTGCTCTACAGCACTGAAATCCAGCTCGATATCCACTTGGGCGGTATAGTTACCAAAACCAAGAATTGGGATAAGAATCGAATCAATTTTATCGCGCAGAGCCTGTTCTTGTTTACGCTCAAGTTCATGTTCTTTGCGACGCGCAGACGAGGCTGGGTCTTGGCTACCCGAACTTAGCAGGCGGCCATGTTGATCGGTAACCGTAATGCGGTTCGGTTTCATACCAGGAACGGCACTTGAAACCATGTCTACCACAGAATCTACCTCTTCTTGCTTGAGGTTAGCTCCGGTTTTGAGAGTAAGGAATACTGAAGCTGACGCTTCTTGATTGTGTCGAACAAATACGCTTTGTTTCGGTAATGCCAATAGAACTCGTGCTTTACGCACTTGTTTCATCTCTTCTATCGCCTTAGATAGCTGACGTTCACGGCTTAGCTTTAAGCGTTCTTGTTCTAAGCGCTGAGAAACCCCAAAACCCATGTCTTGCAGCAAGATGTCATCGCCTGCCTGTTTCTCTTGGTTAAGACCGGCTCTGACCATACCCAGTTTAAGCGAGTTAAAATCACTCGTAGGAACTAAAATGGTGTTGCCATCTAATTGGTAATCGAGTTTCTGCTGATCTAGGTAGTCAAGAATTGGGATCAGTTCTTCCGTTTCATAAACGCCTAGAGGACGCATTTCTGGCTCTTTAACCCAGAAAAACAGCATCACAATCAAAGCGACACAAATCGATATCGACAGAACGAGAACAACTTGACGAAGCAGGTCTAAATCACCGACAGCCATGTCAAATTTAGAACTGCTTTTCTCATCCAAATCTGGGTTTTGAATACCCGTATCGAGATCAGACGTACTTAACATAGTGCTGTCAGCACTGCTATCAGATAACGCCAGATCGGTTGATTGATTTTGCTCTGCCACAGACTTTACCTAAAACTTAAACCGGCATATTCATCAATTCTTTGTACGCTTCAACCAGCTTGTTACGTACTTGAATTGTCGCATCGAATGCAACGCTAGATTTGTTTCTAGCGATCATTACATCAGACAAAGACACATCTGCATCACCGCGATCAAATCGCATTTGCAAATCACTAGATGTCTTAGAAAGGCCATTGACGTTATTGATGGCACTATTCAGCATTTGCCCAAAGTCTGCGCTTACAGTTTGCCCTGTCGCCGCTGGCTTTGTGCCGCCCGCTTCAAACATCATCGCTTGCATTTCGCTTTGAAAACCATCAATTCTCATCAAAACCTCAGTAGTCAACTCTTTGACTAAACATAGTGCTGGACTTATGACGCTGCAATCCTCGTGCCACGTCAATTCGACTGACAAAAAATAGCACGTTAGTTCGGAATATCAATCCCAGCATCACGCATTTTTGCTAACTTGTAGCGCAAAGTTCGTGGACTAATGCCTAATTTTTCAGCCATTTCTTTTCGACGGCCGTTACACTCTTCTAATATCTCAAGAATAATCGCATATTCCTGATCACGCAGTTCGCCACCTAAACCAGAGCCAGACGCCAAACTGCTGGTCGCCTCTGCAACCGGTTTAACATCTAGAACTTGACACACACCTGTTTCAACGGCCACTTGCAGACTCGACGCATCTTGCCAATCAAGCCCTTCTAACAGAATTTGTTCACTGTCGATGACAGCGTTGTCGCTTAATATCAAAGCTCGCTGCATCACGTTATCCAGTTCACGAACATTCCCTGGCCATGAATAAGACATCAATTTATCCGTCGCGTTTGCACTCAAAGTCGGTACTGGCATACCCAATTTCTGGCAATGTCGCTCAATCAGATGCTTTGACAACGGCTCGATATCTCCCGGACGTTCGCACAGTGCTGGCCATGCGATTGGGAACACGTTAAGACGGTAGTATAAATCTTCACGGAAGTTGCCTTCTTGGACGTAGCTTTTTAAATCTCGGTTACTGGTTGCCAGCACACGAACATCCAGCTTTATGCTCTTGCGGCTACCCAGACGTTCAACTTCTCTTTCTTGAAGAACACGCAATAGCTTCGCTTGCAGGCTAAGATCCATTTCGCTGATTTCATCAAGTAAAATGGTTCCACCTTGCGCCTGTTCGAATTTACCTGGGCACGCCTGTACCGCCCCAGTAAACGCGCCTTTTTCATAACCAAAAAGGGTCGCTTCCAGCATGTTATCTGGAATAGCCGCACAGTTTATTGCGACAAAAGGGCCATCTTTGCGAAGAGAAGCATTGTGAATATAGCGTGACATGACTTCTTTACCTGAGCCACTTGGCCCCAGAACCATCACACTTGCGTCGGTTTTAGCAACTTTATCGGCTAATGCCAGCAGCTTGATGCTTTTCTCGTCAGCCACCACGGCATCACCGTTATCGTCGGATTTAACCGGCGCGTAACGGCTGACCATATTAAGTAGTACCTCTGGCGCAAAAGGTTTCGCCATGTAGTCGATCGCACCGTCTTTCATCGCTGAAACGGCATCTTCAATGTTGGCATAAGCCGTCATCAACAACACAGGAAGATTTGGCCAGTGCTGCTTAATGCTTCTTAACAAAGCCAAGCCACCCATGCCAGCCATTTGAACATCAGAGACAACAATGTCGACATTATTAGATTTGAGCTTAACTAGGGCATCCTCGGCGCTGTCCGCTTCAAGCCACTCATAGCCAGCTAAAGCTAGCGTATCGACCAGTGCTTCGCGTAGGCCTTCATCATCTTCTACAATCAGTACCTTACTTTGAGCCATTATCTTTCTCCAGTCATAGCTTGTTGGTCAGCATTCGAGTTTTCGTTAAGCGGGATACACATAGTAAAACACGCCCCGTCACCCTGTTCTGAAATGAGTTCTAACCTTCCATCATGAGCACGACATACCATTTGTACGACAGCCAACCCAAGTCCCGTTCCCTGAGAACGAGTAGTGAAGAAAGGTTCCATTATCTTGTTTTGCAGCTCTTTCGGCACTCCAGGGCCACTGTCCTGAACTGAAATTTTGAGCTCACCATTCACTGGTCTGAAAAATACATCAACCTGTGACTGTTTTCCGGCAATCTGAATCGCATTCATGACCAAATTGCTCAGCGCGGATGCAATCGCGTTCGCATTCCCCAACAACTGAGTCTGCTCTTGCTCGACTTCAAGATAATAATCGATTTGGTTGTTTTTAAGTGCAGTCTCAACCATAGGTGAGAACTCGCTAACAAGTTGTTCAATCGTAAACGGTTTAACAACCTTATTGTCTCCACCTTTTGCAAACAGCAACATATCGTTGACTTGTTTTTCTAAGTCATGAAGCCTGTCCATCAGCTTGCTCTGAAAGCGTTCTTTGGTTGCTGGAGGCAAATTGGGCGCCGCTAGGTTAGAGGCATAGAGCATCGCGCTGGAAAGTGGTGTCCGAACCTGATGTGCCAGAGATGCAACCATACGTCCCAAAGAAGAGAGTCGTTGCAGATCACTGACACGCGCCTGCAATAAACGCGTTTCAGTCAAATCAGTGATCAGAATGAGCTGCCCCGTTGCGGATGCGGAGATCGCTAATCTCACTTTGCGCCCGTTTCGCAGCGATATTTCATGACCATCATCTTCGCGTGGCGCAAACGCCTGTTGAATGACTTCAAACCACTTGTCACCAACCAGTGAAAGCTCTAACAATCTTTGCGCTTCAGGGTTAGCTTCCTGAACCACGCCCTGAGTATCGAGCAAGATCACGCCCGCCGGCATAACATCGAGTACCTGCTGGTAGCGTTCGACTTGTTGTTCTAATGTGCCCAACGGCATTGGATTATCCGTTGAAGAAGTTGGATGCATGACGTATTTCTGCCTTAAAAACTACAATAGCCTACCGTGCAAAAAGCAAGCCAGGCTATTTTATATATTTTTCAACAACTTAACATCAGGTCGAAAATTTGACAGTCAATAATTAAACGTTACTAACGCTGTAGATTGTACTTTCTCATTTTCTCAACCAAAGTCGTGCGACGCATGCCGAGCATATCCGCAGCTCGTGCCACAACACCACCTTGTGCTTCTAACGCTTGGTTAATCATATTAACTTCAAGATCTGCAAGCATCTCTTTCAAGTTCACACCTTCTGGCGGTAAACTTTGTGGCGCGTTTTCGTGGTCGTGGAATAAGTCATTGGATTCAAAGCTAAAATCTTCAGCAAAGATATCCTGTAACGCATCGCGTTCTAGCTCTTCAACCGAATCCATCTTGTTGTACTCTGGCTGGAACTCTGGAATATCGCTGTATCGATATTTAGTTGGTAAATGATTCACATCAACCAAACTATTTGGATAGAGGATAATCATACGTTCAACCAGATTCGCCAATTCGCGTACGTTGCCTGGCCACTCATGTTCCATTAGTGAATTAATCGAACGAGGCGTAAAGCAGATAGGCTGAGCACCTTCAGACTCCATTCGAGTCATCAACTCTTGCAACAACAGCGGAATGTCATCTTTTCTGTCGCGTAACGCTGGCATCTCAATAGGGAAAACATTGAGTCGGTAGTAGAGGTCTTCACGGAAAGACTCATCATTGATCATCGTATCGAGATCACGATGAGTTGCAGCAATAACGCGCACATCCACACGAATTGTCGTGTTACCGCCAACGCGCTCGAAACAACGCTCTTGAAGTACACGTAACAGCTTAACCTGCATAGGCATTGGCATATCGCCAATTTCATCCAAAAACAGGGTTCCGCCTTCAGCAAGTTCAAAACGGCCTTTACGTGATGTAATCGCACCCGTAAACGCCCCTTTCTCATGACCGAATAATTCGCTTTCCAATAAGTCTGGCGGAATAGCACCACAGTTAATCGGTACAAATGGTCCGTTTCTACGTGCTGAATGGTAATGAATATTGCGCGCCACCACCTCTTTACCAGTACCAGACTCACCGAGGATCAATACGTTGGCTTCAGTACCTGAGACTTGCTCGATAAGGTGTCTAACCTCTTTGATGCCATGACTTTGGCCGACCAAACTGCGGAAAAGTGTATTTTTACGTGACGAAGAAGGTACATTAACCCCTTTACGACCAAGAAAATCTTTACAGTGGCGCAGGGCTTCACTTAATTGCGGATAATTTAGGGGATACTCCAGATCGCCGACATAATTTGTCAGGTCTTCTACTGGATAGGAATGCTTTCCTGCAATCAGCAACGGTATATGGTTGGCCTTGGATAGCTTGTCACTCAGCTTGGTAGATAACTTTTTGTCGTTAAGAGAACCTAGAATACAGCCGGCCCACACTCGTGACCAATCCAGATCATCGAGTTGATCAGAACTGATGGCCTCACACTGTTCTCCAACAAATTCTAAAATATTACTTAGATTGATACGTGCTTGCACATCATCTTCAATCACAAGTAGTTTCGCTAAACCTTGCATAGGTGAGATTGTTTGCCTTTATTGTAAAACGTTGTGGCTGGATAATTATTTCTAACGCCATTTGTAACTATAGATCAGATATATCAGACAATTGACAAATATCAGCAACAAAAAAGCCACTGGTCCGTTAGTGGCTTCTATTCTATTTGATAAAAAAAATAAGGCAACCAAGCAATTACTTGATGTGACGTTCAGCCAAAAGCTAATAAGTCATATTATTTCATTCATCACACATTTCTATACAAAATGCATGCAAACATTCGCTTAACGCTAGATTCCGACGTCACCCGCGGTGAGGTTGTGATATTCGTTCGGAATCTGATCCCATGCGGACTTAATTTCTCTTATTATTTCAATCACATCATCAATCGGCTGTGGATCATTGCGATGATTCGCATCTGTGATCTGAGTGATCATAAACTCATAGAGCTGATCTAGGTTTTGAGCAATGTCCCCACCGTCATCCATAGAAAGACAGCTACGCAGGCTGATAATAATGTCCAGCGCTTTACCTAGGCGCTCGCCTTTGACAGGAATATTGCCCGCTTGCATCGCCGCTTTGCCTTGAATCAAACGTTCAATAGCGCCAGCCATTAGCATTTGAACAATTTTATGCGGGGAGGCCGCACTGAGCTGGCTATCAACCGATACCTTCTTGTAAGCCTGTAGTGAACCGCGCATAACAACCCTCTTAAATTTATAAAAATTTTTGATACTGCTGAACTGATCGTTTACCGTGACGATACTTTTGCAGCGCCACACCTAGTTCAGCAGTTTTACTACTCATTAACTCTACAACAGTTTGCGTTCTTTCAACCGCGTCGTGCCACTGTTGTAACTTGGCAAGTTCTGGAGACGAATGAATCGCTGCCAGTAAACTTAGCAATATCTGTTCCCTTGTATCGACCAGCTTAACGATTTCTTCAGTCGATAGTTCAATCGCTGTAAGGGTTTCACTAATTATTTGATCAACTTCACACAATTCATTGAGACGTTGCTCAAAGTCTCTATCCGAGGGCATTCATCATCCCCGCTAATTGAGACTGCATCTTACTGGTCGCATCTTGCATTGCCGTAAATTTGGCATGAGTGCGTTTTTCCAAGTTATCCATTCGACGGTCAAGTGCCGCTTGGTCATCTTGTAGTCGGTAAGTACGCTCAACCATACTGCGCTCGCGATTACGAATCGAACCAGTAACGCCAGTCAGACCTTGAATCGCATCCTCGACTTTCTTAGCGAACCCCTGATTACCGCCAAAAAATTCTTCGAGCTTATTAAAGTTATTGTTCAACTGACGATCTAACATATCGTAGTTGATTTCCAAATTACCCTGTCTGGTCGTCGTAATGCCAAATTCGGTAAGGGTTTTTAAATCCTCTGGGGCTGGCTCGACACGTGAAGAGAATACGGCTTTTAAACGCGAATCTGCGCTACGGACAATACTATCACCAGCCAGCGGCCCTGCCATTCCAGTCCGAGGATCAACACCCGATAACTCCTTCGTCACTTGATAGAACTGATTGTAAGCAGCGACGAACTGTTCAATATCTTCACGTACGCCTTGTCGGTCATACTCAATATCGATTTCGGAAATCGGCTTACCTTTTTCAGTTCGCCCTTTTAGAGTCAGGTCAACACCATCAATTGCATCTTCAATAATGTTGTTGTTGCTGGAAAGTTGAGCAACGCCATCAAGTAACACTTTTGCATCTTGCGCAGACTGTACTTCCGTCATACCACGATAAGTATCAAATGAACGCTGCGCTGCCTCGAGATCGGCTTGCGCTTGATCGATACGCTCAAGGTACTCACGCTCTTCCTGCGGCAACTTGGCGCGCTCCATCTGTTTTGCTTGTTCAGGCGTCAACTCACCAGAAGCAACACGCTGAGCCAGTGCAGACTGTTCATCGGCCACTTTTTTCTCTATACGGGCTTTTTCTGCATCCAGTTTAGCTTGCGCTTCTTTGGGTGTGACGTACGAATCCGTTAGGGTTCCTGATGCCGTATTTGACCAGCCTGGTACGTTTGGCGCTTTCTCTTTCGCTTTCGCATCTAGTTGAGGTTCTGGTTCCCAGTAAGAATCGAGCAAAGTGCCCGAAGCGGTTTCACTCCAACCAGGAATACGCTCTTCTGGTTTAAGATACTTGTTTGCCTCAACCCCCGCATTTGCTGCCGCTGTCGTTGCAGCTTTAGACATTTCATTATCGGGCGTGGCCTCTTTGGCTGCGTTGGGATCTGCATTAATTGCCGCTTGCTTTGTGGTATCGGCAATCTCTTGATCGACAAGTTTTGCCGCGTCGATGATTTTTTGAGCGACTTTATCGGCAACTTTTTTCTCTGCAGGAGTGAGAGGGGCAATCAATTCTTGAGCCGCAGCACGTGCGCGTTCAAGATCTTTGACTCGTTGCTCTAGCGTTTTGTATTCGAGTTGTTTGAGCGAGTTACCCGGCTGGGCATCCGCTTGCATTGAGATTTCATTGTCGCCACCGGATACGTTCGAGGCAACAATAAGACGAGGACCATCGACATCGTTAATGATTGCCGCCCGGACACCCGGATTAGATTTACTGCCGTTGATACCGCGAACGATATCAACGAGCTTAGAATTCTCTTGTACATCAATAGAGAATTTTTTTTCACCCAGTGAAATCTGCAACTTGCCCGGTCCAAATTTCGCATCTTCTGGCAAAACATCAGACGCAATTTTGTGACTTTGGGCAAGTTGCAACACATCGATAGCATATCGACCAGCGATAGCATCAGTGGTTGCCGTCGCGGATACGACAGTGTCGTCTGTTGACGCCACTGTTCTTGCGGCGAAAGCTTTCTCATGACGAAAGCTCGCCATCAAGTTTTTCATCGTATCCAGCGACTCTCTGAGCCGGCCATAAGCACTGATACTGGAATCAATTTGGGTGCGCTCACTGTCGATACGTTGCTGTTTAGGAACACGCTCCGAATCCACAATTTTGCTGACCATAGAATTGATATCCATGCCAGAATTCATGCCTATAGGGCCAAAACTCATTCACTCACCTCAAGTACGATTACACCGTTTGGTTAACAAGTCCCGATGAATATCGGGCCGTCTGTTCCCTTAGGCGTCGTAAGATCTCTAACATTTCCTCATCGGGTATCTGACGAATAATATCACCAGTATCCGCTTCATATATCGTTACAACATCTCTACCGGACTCTTCGTCCACCCTAAAGGATAAGCCCTTATTGATAGATGATATGAAATCATTCATCTGCTCAACAATCCTTTCACGCTCCGCCCTGTTTAGCTTCTCCCTCTCTTGCGAGGCTTCGATGGCTTTTTCAACAGTTTGAGACGCTTTTTCGCTTACCTCAGTTGTAGAGACCTGCTCCTTTCGCGAGGAAACTTGCTGTACACCATCGTACTTAGAAGCAAGTTTAGTGCCACTTTCTGAGCCATAAGGCTGGATGTTCGATGTGTAGGATGGTATTTCCATAACGATCTCCCTTCCACCTTAGCAGGTCACAACATAATGTTGTACCAATAAGCTCCTGTCGAACCTATCGATTAACCTAATAAGCTAAGTGCTGCCGACGGGGACTGCTTAGCTTGCGCTAGGACAGATGTACTCGCTTGCTGAAGAATTTGCGATTTAGTCATCGCAGTAGTTTCTCTCGCATAGTCTGTATCAACAATCCGGCTACGAGAAGCATTAACGTTCTCATTGATGTTGTCTAGGTTACTGATCGCGTGTCCAAAGCGGTTCTGGAATGCACCCAGTTCAGCACGTTGGCTGTCAACCGTTTTCAAAGCGCCATCAATAACAGAAACAGCAAGCTGAGAACCTGCTACTGAAGTAACGTCAACATCGGCAACTGTTCTCTCTTGAGCAGCACCGAAACCGATTTCTGAACCTAAACCACCACCGATTGTGACATCTGTAGCAACCTTATTCGAAGCAGCAAACAGTTGTAGTTTACCTTCTTCACCTACCGAAGCTTTTACATCTTCACTCTGACCATTAATGTATGTTGCCAACTGCTCCATATCGTCGCCAGCTTTAGCATTAATCGTGAGCTCTTTTGCCTCACCATGTACATCAGTATAGCCTAGAGTAAGATCAGTCGCTCCTGAAGAGACGGTCCAATCCGATGCTTTACCATCTTGAGCAATGTACGCTTTACCACCCATATCTATGGTGTCAGAACGCATATTCCCCATCGATAGTTGAACAGCTTCACCTGAGCTCGCACCAATTTGGAAAGATTGACTGCCGAATGTACCGTTAAGCAGTTTATTACCACCAAAAGAGGTCGTTTCTGCAATTCGGTTTAATTCGTCGTTAAGAGCGGTTACTTCTTCTTGAATAGCAATACGCTCTGAACGAGAGTTAGAACCATTCGAAGATTGAAGTGCCAAATCACGCATACGTTGCAGAATGTTGGTTGTCTCATTCATCGCACCTTCAGCTGTCTGTGCAATAGAGATACCGTCATTCGCATTTTTTACGGCCATGTCTAAGCCACGGCTTTGCGAGTTCAAGCGGTTTGAGATTTGTAGTCCAGCAGCATCATCACGGGCACTGTTAATTTTGTACCCCGAAGATAGACGCTCCATCGATTTCTGCATGCCATCAGTCGCACCATTAAGGTAGCGCTGAGCAGTCATCGCAGACACGTTCGTGTTTACGTTAATTGCCATATTTGATCTCCTTAGGCATTAGGGCGATGCATCTCAGCGTCTCTCACCTCGCTTTGACACATCTCATTTCTCTCAATCCTTTAACGGCCCGCTCAAAAATACCTTTAGAAATAAATTTCGTTTTTTTTTAATTTTTAACGCACGACGTAATATTTACTTTAGAGATCAATAAGTTAGTAGAAACAAAAAAATCCAGCCGAAGCTGGATTTTTTGATCAAGGTCTCAATTAACCTAGTAGGCTTAGTGCCGAGTTTGGCGCCTGTTTTGCCTGTGCAAGGATAGAGCTTGAAGCTTGAGACAGAATTTGAGTCTTGGTTAGTGCAGTTGTCTCTTTAGCGAAGTCTGTATCTTTGATACGGCTCTTAGACGCATTCACGTTTTCGTTGATGTTGTCTAAGTTGTTAATCGCGTGGTTGAAACGGTTTTGGAACGCACCAAGTTCTGCACGGTGGCTATCTACGTATTTCAGTGCTGCATCAACAATCGCTACAGACTCTTGCGCGCCACCTACAGATGTTACGTCAATAGTATCAACAGTTACTGCTTTACCTTCACCCATGCTTAGTTCACCCGCTAGACCGCCAGCAAAGCTTACTGCGCCTTCAACTTTGTTGTTACCAGCGAACACTTGTAACTGACCATCTTCGTTTACTGACGCTTTAACCATGTCAGTTTGACCGTTGATGTAAGTCGCTAGCTCTTCAATGTCGTCGCCAGCTTTAGCAGAAATGTTGATTGTCTGCTCAGCACCGTCTTTTTCAGTCAGTGTGATTGTTAGGTCATTAGCATCCGCTTGAACAGTCCAGTCTTTATCTTTGCTGTTCGCCGCTTGGTAGCTAGTACCGCCCATGCCGATGTTGTCACTACGCATGTCGTTCAGAGTTAGCATTACTGCTTCACCGTTGTCAGCACCGATTTGGAATGACTTAGTCGCGTAAGTGCCGTTTAGTAGCTTGTTACCACCGAATGAAGTGGTTTCAGCGATACGATTTAGTTCATCGTTAAGTGCTGTCACTTCTTCTTGGATTGCAACACGCTCTGATTTCGAGTTTGAACCGTTCGCAGATTGTAGCGATAGGTCACGCATACGTTGCAGGATGTTCGTTGTCTCGTTCATCGCACCTTCAGCAGTTTGCGCGATAGAGATACCGTCGTTAGCGTTACGTACTGCAACATCAAGACCACGGCTTTGAACGTTTAAGCGGTTCGAGATTTGTAGACCCGCTGCGTCGTCTTTAGCGCTGTTGATCTTTGAGCCAGATGACAAACGCTCCATTGAAACTTGTTGTGCGTTGTTTGCGCTGTTTAGGTAACGCTGTGCTGTCATTGCTGCTACGTTAGTATTTACATTCACTGCCATGGTGATTTCTCCGTTTGATTTTCCGATGTATCCGGTTTCCGACGTCTCGGAAAACCAAAGTTTGTAGTTCTCTCAAAAGTTACTTTTATTAACGGCGCGGTTTGGAAAACCTTGAGTATTTTTTTCGTTTTTCTTAAAAAAAAATACATTTGGCGATAAAAACGTGACTAAGAGATAAAAAGAGTAAAAAAAGTTATTTTTTCGCTAAAGCTTCATTTAGGTCTGTCGATAATATTCTCTTTTTTTTGAGAATCAGCCTAGTAGCGTCAGCGCCAAGTTTGGCTGCTGTTTAGCTTGAGCCAGTATTGAAGTACTGACTTGTTGTAAAATCTGTTGCTTAACCATCTGGGTTGTCTCTTTCGCGTAGTCAGTATCTTTAATTCGGCTATTGGAAGCCGATAGATTCTCGTTGACGTTGGAAAGATTATTAATCGCATGGTTGAAACGGTTCTGCATTGCACCAAGTTCGGCACGGTGACTATCAACATACTTTAAAGCGGTATCAATAATCGATACCGCGCGTTGGGCACCGCCTACTTGTGAGATATCAATATTATCAACCGCTTCATAACCAGCCAGATTCATGCTGAGTTGGTTTGCCAAGCTGCCTGAGAAAGAAACGGTTCCTGAAGTTTGCTTACCTGCCATAAAGATTTGCAGTTGGCCTTCTTCATTGACTGACGCGGAGACTTTATCGGTTTGCCCATTGATATAAGTGGCAAGTTCCTCGATATCGTCACCCACTTTAGCGGTAATATTGATGGTCTCTTGCTGACCTTGAGCATTGGTGTATTGCATTACCAATTTATTGTTGCCCTGAGCCACTTGCCAGTTACTGTCTGCTTTACCTGCTGCGATGTAACTGAAGCCACCCATGTCCAAACTGTCTGAACGCATGTTCTTGAGTGAAACTTGTACCGCTTCACCTGAACTGGCACCAATTTGAAAAGAAGAAGACGAAAACGAACCATTGAGTAATTTTCGACCACCAAATGAGGTGGTTTCGGCGATTCTGTTCAATTCATCGTTTAAAGCGCTCATTTCCTCTTGCAAGGCATCTCGCTCAGCTCGACTGTTTGAACCATTCGCAGATTGAAGGGAGAGGTCACGCATACGCTGAAGCAAGTTGGTGGTTTCGTTCATCGCACCTTCTGCCGTCTGCATAATCGAAATACCGTCATTGGCATTACGCATAGCGACATCTAACCCTCTCATCTGTGACTCAAGGCGATTGGAAATCTGCAACCCTGCTGCATCATCTTTAGCGCTATTAATACGATTCCCTGAAGAGAGTCTCTCCAGAGATTGATTCAGCAGATCGGTCGCCTTCGACAAGTGTCGTTGCGCTGTCATTGCCGAGACGTTCGTATTCACCGTGATTGTCATAAAGTTGCGTTGTCCTCTTTCTGGTTACTCTCTTTATCGGCAATCTGAGGTTTTCTTTAACAAAAAAATAAAAAGCCGAACCCTTGGGTTCGGCTTTAACTGATTAACTAATAACGGCTTACGCCTGACTACTTTAACTTGAGATCTGCCAGCATTTGAGCTGAAGGAGCAAAGAAGTAAGCACCTGTCACGGCATGAGTAAAGCGCAGCAGTTGGTCAGTTTTGCCATCCGTTACGCCATACATACTTTCTAGCATAGCTTTGAAGTTGTGTAAGGTGTTGCAGTAGGCAATAAATAGCAATCCATGCTCACCAGAAACACTACCGTATGGCAAGCTGTGGCGAACAATTTTAAGCCCTTTGCCTTCTTCTTTGATATCGACACGACCAACGTGTGATGCCGCTGGCACATCATCTAACTCAACGGAGTCAGGCTTAGTTCTGCCAATCACCTTCTCTTGTGCCGACACATTGAGGCGGTTCCACGAAGGAAGGTTATGGATAAAGCGCTGCACCATTACGTAACTACCACCCGCAAACTCACCTTGTGGAATGATAGCCACTTCTTCTCGCTGAGCCTGTTTCGGGTTTTCGGTTCCATCAACGAACTCGGTCATATCACGAGAATCTAGATAGCGGTAACCGTAGGTCTCATCAACAACCGAAACCTGTTCAGACACTTCAGCGAAGAACTTACGAAGTAGGTAAAAATGCAGATCATGACGATTTGAGTGACAATGAATCAACACATCAACGTCTGAGCTTGGTGCGACGACATCCCCTTCACCTAGTTGTGGGAAATCGATCAGTTCCGCTGGCATGGCAACATCTAGCTTGCTCCAGAACGCTTTAGTGAAACCAATGGAAAGTGTCAGTTCCGCACCAGGTTGCTGGTCGTTAAGCTGTTCAACCAATGCTGGGAGCGCTTTTAACTGCTCTAAAACGTGTTGTGGATTTTGAGTCACCTTGAGCAAGGTGTATTGTGCGAATGGTCCAGCTTCAGGAAGGATAGCACTTTGAGGGTATGACATTTTTATTTCCTCACTAATATTTTTTGCTCAGTGTATTTCGTTTTGATTTCAATATATTGACAACGATCATCGCTTCGAACGATCACTGTGTAGCAGGGTTGTGAAAGCAGTCTCTTACACTACGGCTTTTCGCTACGTAGAGAATAAACCATAGCAGGAGTAGCATCACGGCACCATTAGCCCAGCTGAAGGCCCCATGAGTGAGGTAGACGTGATAGAACGTTTGTGCCAACTGCGCACTTGCTGTAACCAGAGTCACACTTTTTCCCCATGAGACGATTTGGTTGACCCAACTCCGCTCTGGACTACGTAAGCTAATCATCCACATCAGGGCTATGCTAGGAACACCCATCGCAAGTCCGAGATAAAGCATGCTGTGATCAGGATAAACGATGGATAGAATCTTACTCCCACTGTCACGGCTGGCTCCGGCTACAACAAATACCACCCAAGCCTTGGCCATAAACAACCAGCCTAACCAAAGAAGTCTTGGGGCTTTGAGAAAACCGTGTTGGTCATATTGTTCGATTGCGTAACGCACTGATATCTAACTACTGCTATGAATACAAACCCCACTCTATACCAATGAGCAGAATTTTCTATCAGTAAATTGTCATCTTTACTCGTCGTCTTACACCAGAGCTTCGCTCTAACTCTCACCACTCGCTGATGAACGGCGGACACGTATCATAGATACAACGAGAAATAGAACCAGCAATAGGACTGGCGCAAGCCACAAGAGTGCGTTCGACCAACTGAATGATGGTTTATATAAAACAAACTCACCGTACCGGGCGGTCATAAAGTTCACTACTTCCTGCTCACTCTCGCCTTGGTTGATTTTTTGAAACACAATCAGCCTTAAATCTTTGGCAATTGGCGAATTAGACTCTACCAAATTCTGATTCTGACACTGTGGACAGCGCAGTGATTTCGCTAGCTCAATGGCGGTCTTTTGCAATTGAGGTGTCTTAAACTCAAACAGCTCAACCTGAACATTTTGCTCATGAGTCGCTGCTACAAAAAGGGCTTGCTCTTGCGCAGACGCATAAAAACTCAGCATTGAGCACAACGTTAAACATAACAGACGAAATAGTGGCAGATACCGAACGGGCATTAACTGTTACTCTGATCGAAATAAAGGGAAAAATGTTTGCGCCAAGCTTGTTCGCTTAATAGTCCGGAATGCTTGTAAACAATCTCACCGCGGCGTGTGACGAGGTACGTCTCTGGTGTGCCTATCACACCAAGATCCAGGGATAACTTTCCCTTTGGATCAAAAATAACATCAGTGTATGGATTGCCGAGTTGAGCCAGATAGTTAACGGCTCCCGAACGATTGTCTCGATAGTTAAGCCCAACAATCGGTACACCTTGCTTTTGCAACTGATTGAGATAGTCATGTTCTTGACGACATATCCCACACCATGAAGCCCAGACATTCACCAGTTGATACTCGTCAGTAAACAGCTCAGGACTCTGTTTGATTTGTTCACTGATTAACAGTTCCACTGGCATACTGGGAAACGCATGTACAACAGGGCTGGTTTGTGAGCCAAGCTGTTGCGAGTTTAGCCCCGCGATAAGAAAGCCGATAAAACCGGCTAAAACTGCAATGAATACGGCGATTTTATGCCTGCTTGATAACGCCATGTACTGCCTCTTTGCGTCTTAGAGATAACAGTGGGAAAACCGCCCCCAACATTGCCACCAAAGCCCCACCCCATATCCAACCAATGTAAGCTTTGTACTGAATTTTCACCGCATAGGCGCGAGAATCTACTTTGCTACCGAGCGTAACATAGTAGTCGCCATACCAAAAAGACCGAATAGCGGGCTCACTCATATTCATTACGCGCACGGGATAATGGCGACGCTCCGGAATCAAATCGAAGCTGTTGTCCTGATTAGAAAAGCGCAACCATGCTTGCTCCGCCGTATAATTGGGGCCAATAGCCCAACGAGTCTCAATGTAATCAACCTTCCAATCGGAAAATGTTATTGATGAACCATCCGCCATCTTAAAACTCGCTTGATAGGAGTGCTCGGCATTCATGACCGCGCCGATCGCACTTATCGCAAGTCCGATATGGGCAAGTACCATAAATAGGCTGCGAGATTGTTGCAGCCAAAAAAGCACATGACTCAATACGACCCAAACGCCAAGTCCCCATATAATCAACAGTAAAGGTGAAGGTTGATCGACCTGCACCCAATACGCCACACAGCCAACCAACATTGCCCCGGCCAGCATTAACAGCAACTGAGTAACAGAATAGTAGGCACCATGATGCCATTTCAAAAGCGGAACAAAACCCATGAGCAACAATGCAATGACCGTCAGTGGGAGAAATAAAGTATTAAAATAAGGTGCACCTACCGAAACGGAACCTAAGCCAATCAACTCATAAATCATTGGGTAAAAGGTGCCGAGAAACACGGTGAAACTTGCGACAGCTAACAACCCTACCGAGGCAGTAGCCAAGTAACTACGACTGAATATCGCTTTGATAGTTTTGCTTTTGACCACCTCGCCGCGTTCAAACAGCAGTGAGAATGAGCAAATTAATGTCACGGCCAAAATAGCCAGTAAAGCGATACCTTTACTCGGATCGACAGCGAATGCATGAACAGAAGTCAGTACACCAGAACGAACAATAAAGGTTCCGAGGATACTGAGACTAAAAGTGATAAGTGCAAGAATCAAGGCGGCTCGTTTCTGCTGCTCATAACGACGCGCCGCTAACATAGCATGGAGCAATCCAGTCCCAGTTAACCATGGCAGTAGAGAGGCATTTTCGACGGGATCCCAGAACCACCAGCCGCCCCACCCCAATTCGTTATAAGCCCACCAAGAGCCGACCACAATGCCAAGGGTTAAAAATGCCCACGCCGAGATAAGCCAAGGTTTTGCCAACTCAACCCAGTTTTGGAAAAAGCTTGGCTGCATCAAAGCGGCAAGCGCAAACGCTAGAACCGTCGAAAATCCGATATAGCCTAAATAGAGCAAAGGAGGATGAAAAATAAGCCCAACATCTTGCAGCATTGGGGTTAAATCTCGTCCCTGTTCAAGCCAGTTCTCCGCATAGCTAAATGGGTTAGACGCTATCAGAGTAAACCAACCAAAAGCGGCAACAAACAACCCCATAATCCACAGTACATCCTGTAAATACGCATGGGGTGCAGAACGAATAAATGAAATACAGCCAGCCCATACCGCTAGGGTGAACACCCAGAACAGCATTGACCCTTCATGACCACCCCAAACCGCCGCAACCTTGAAAAACTGCGGGAGCGCGGTATTTGAGTGAGACGCGACATACTGAAACTGAAACTGGTCGCTAATAAATAAGTAAGCTAACAAAACAAGGCTCAATGACGCAGCCACGCCATTGAACCTTGCAAGGAATGATAAAGAGAGTGTGTCGCCATGGCGAAGCCACTTTTGCAATGCATATTGAACACTAGCTGCCGTACTGGAAAGCGTTACCAAAACCAGTGCCAAATGGCCCAACTCTCCTACCATATTTATACAACCGTCATTTGACCAGCATAGAGAATAAACGTACGTAACATCAGTACGCCAACCAAACTCAATGTTGTTACCATCAGGATATAACCACCATTGTGACGTGTTTCTTTTGGTGTCACCGCATTAAGGGTTAGCGGCAGAACCATACCAATCAGCACGACACCAAACCAGAACCAGTTGGACCAAAAACCGCCACCAATTGCATTCCAAGCCGCTACTTCATTTTGGCCACCACTAAAAATTAGGCCAGTAAAGAAAGTAACCAGTACAAAAAGCTCAAACATCACAACAGGACGCTCAAAGCTATGTACCCACGAAACACTTGGGCTTGTTGCAGACTCTTTAAAGACTAAGATGCCAAACATCAAACACGCCGCAGCACCAGATGACAGACTTGAGAACAAGAACAGTATCGGCAACACAGGGTTATTAAGCATTGGATAGGTTTTCAGAGCAGACAACAGGAAGCCTGTGTACGCCGCTAGAACAATCGCTAGGAAGCCCAAAAATAGCTCAATAGCGTTAGAGAACTTACCTGATTTAATCAGGAAGCCATCGGCAAAATCAAGCAATTTACTCGGCAGCTTACCATCACAGAATTGGATAACTTGGTGACGGAATAAGATCCCAATCCAAATGAACAATACGATCATGTAGACCTGGAAGAGAATAACACCCATCGACATTACCGAACTTGGGTTATAGAAAATCATAATTTTCCAAAACGACAAAGGCTTGGTTAAGTGGAAAATCAAAATTGTCAGTCCCGAGATAATGCCAAATGGTGCCAACCAAGCCATCGCCTTGATAATGCCATTATTAGCCGGATCGCCTTCGATCACTTTACGTTTTAGATACAGCGAAATCATTACCGCACCAGCAGACATACCAGCGAGGAATAGATAGATTGCGATGATCCAATCCCAAACCAGAGAGTCAAAGTGGAATGCACTTTCAAAACCATTCATTATCAGATCTCCCCTTTCTGGTGAGGCACTTTGTATAGCTTAGGCTTAGTGCCAAGATGTACCTTGTCGCGGTACACAACTTCACTGTTCAATACCTGATTTATCTCACTGTTTGGATCATTAAGATTACCAAAGGTCAACGCCTGCGTCGGGCAAGACTCAACACAAGCAGGAAGCTTGCCTTGTGCTAAGTTTGTGTCACGACAGAAGTTACACTTGTCAGCGGAATGGTCGACAGGATTAAAGAAGCGAACTTGATAAGGACAGGCCGCTAAGCAGTAGCCACAACCGACACACTTCTCTTTGTGTACATCAACAATGCCAGTCTTCTCATCTTTGTATGCCGCCCCAGTTGGACAAACATAAACACACGGTGGGTTTTCACAATGTTGACAAGATTTGCGAGTAAAACGGTAATCAACATCAGGAAACTCACCCTGTGGTTCACTGCGAATGATCTCAAGGCGAGATACACCTTCCGGAACTTTGTTTACTTCACGACACGCTTCAGTACACGCAGTACAGCCGATACAAGCGGTTTCATCATGAATCATGCCGTATAACTTGTTGCCATCCTGCTCAACATTCGCCAACGTTTTTCGGCTATTGAACACCGCGGTTCCTGCCACACCTGTAGTGAAGATCACAGCGCCTGCGCCGGTTAAGAAGTTTCGTCTAGAACAACTCATACTACTTCTCCTTCTTCAACTGGTTAAAATCGGCGTGACAATCCACACAAAGCTTGATGCGCTCTTTCTTCTCAAGAGCCAACACTTTAGTTTTGTTTGCATGCACATCATGACAATTTGAACAGGTGAGATTTTTTGCGTGGACATCATGAGTCCAGCTGTTATCACGCAGTTTTTCTGGTGTGTGACAATCGGCGCACTGACTATTCGCTTTTAGAATCTCTTTTGGATCAAGGAAGACTTTATCGGTTCCCGATGCAGATTGAGCACTAGAATATTTAGTAACTTGCGGCGCACCCTCTCGGTGGTCTGGTCCTATATTGTTGTGGCACTCAGTACAGTTGACTTCTCGCCCCAGTTTTTTAAGTGCGTCTTCGCCATGAGAACCCGCGAGTGTTTGTTTAGAATCCTTATGACATTGAATACACTTATAATCTTTGTCACGGATAAGCGTGACTTCATGACGTGCTGATGTTCCTTCAGACTGCACAGTTGAAGTGTCGGCAACGGCATGAAGAGAATAACCATAGAGGCAAAATGCTAGAAGGGATTTAAGCATTATGACTATGGCCAACTTTATATTGCCCATATTATCCTTTCCTTATTCCCGTACCATTTACTGATTAAACAATAAGTTGATATACGGTTTAAAATTAAAGTCTTTCGATGTGCGATAAAAATACACCGAATGAGATCAATTCTTATTTTGGATAAGCCACAACGCTATTAAGAATATAGTACTCCTCCTACCCTAAAGAGGCACATCAAACTGTTCAAAATTCGATCTGAATCACCGAATATTTTTTCACCAATTCTCACTAAGTCATTGATGATAATAAGTTTCATTAAGTAAAGACAATAAAACAAATACCCCTAAAGAGGTATAGGAATACTAATTTGAACTGGATCACTATCCAAAATTGATCTTGAACAATGATGGATTATTAATAAGTTATTTAATTTATTTCTGTTTATTACAATGTATTTCAGTTTCTCCAGTTCTTAGTTTGGAATATAGCCAGTTCACAACGCTGCTAATAAAAACAGAATACGGAGATAGCACTGTGAATAAATTGCATTGGATACCAAAATCCGCTGCAGCATTAGCAATTGTGGTAAGCTCACTAATGAGCGTCACTAGCTTTGCTGCGTCCGACGAAAAAGGCTTAATTGATCCTCGTAATGACGCCTACCAACAACAGCACCCAGACCAGTACGAGTCTTGGAAAGCGACGTCAGAAAGTGAACATATTGAAGACGCGCTAGCAGAAGATCCCAACATGGTTATCATGTGGGCTGGTTATGGCTTTGCTAAAGATTACAACAAAGCTCGTGGTCACTTTTACGCATTAGACGATGTTCGTCAGACTCTGCGTACAGGTGCGCCACAAGACGAAAACTCCGGTCCAATGCCAATGGCATGTTGGAGCTGTAAAAGCCCTGACGTCGGTCGTGTGATTGACGAGCGTGGTGAAGATGGCTACTTCGAAGGCAAATGGGCTCGTCTAGGTGATCAGATTGCTAACCCAATTGGTTGTGCCGATTGTCACGACACTCGTAGCGAAGCGTTCAAAAATGGTGAACCTGCGCTTGCATTAGCCAAACCATATGTTGAACGTGCATTTCAGGCCATCGATAAACCGTTTGAAAAACAGTCTCGCCTCGATCAGCAAGCTTCGGTATGTGGGCAGTGTCACGTAGAGTACTACTTTACTGGCCCTAACAAGTCTGTGAAGTTCCCATGGGATCGCGGCACCACTGTTAGCGAAATGGAAGAGTACTACGACGCACTTGGCTTTAAAGACTGGACACACAAAGTATCTAAAGCCCCAATGCTAAAAGCGCAGCACCCAGGTTACGAAACTTGGCGCGATGGTATTCACGGTAAGAACAAAGTCGCTTGTGTCGACTGTCATATGCCTAAAGTGACCAAGGAAGACGGTACCGTCTACACAGACCACAAAGTGGGTAACCCATTTGACCGCTTCGAAGATACCTGTGCAAACTGCCACACTCAATCTAAAGATCAGCTACGTGACATCGTTTCAACCCGTAAGGCACAAGTACTAAACATGAAACTGACTGCCGAGAAACAAATTGTCGCGGCTCACTTTGAAGCAGGCGCAGCGTGGGATGCGGGTGCAACCGAAGAGGAAATGAAAGACATCCTTCAAGACATCCGTCATGCTCAGTGGCGCTGGGACTACGCTATCGCCTCTCACGGTGTTCATATGCACGCACCTGAAGTGGCACTTGAAGTACTCGGCACTGCGGTAGACCGCGCTGCGGATGCTCGTACTAAAATCGTCCGTCTTCTAGCGAAGAAAGGCATCACAGAACCCGTTGAACTCCCCGACATTTCAACTAAAGCGGCTGCTCAAAAAGCACTTGGTATGGATATGGATAAGATGAACGCTGAGAAAGAAAACTTCCTCAAAACCGTCGTTCCAGACTGGGAAAAAGCGGCAGAAGCCCGAGAATCAAAATACTAACTAAAGTATGAGAATAAAAAACCGGCGAAATACGCCGGTTTTTTATAAGCCTTTCACTCGGCTCAAAAACTCTCTCAATTCGGGCTATTTAGAGCATCGCTTTCGCTTGGTTCAAAGAGTGAATAATCGACACGCGATCTAAATCTGTGCTGTTAGAATCCAGCATTTGTGTCCAAATATCGATCGCTTGTTGATAACGCAAACTAATAAAGTGGTCGCCCGCTATCAGAGCTAATGCTGTGAGATTGTTGGGTTCAAGGTTTAGGGCCTGAGCAAGCAAAGCATCCACTTCGTCAGTCATCACTTGTTTTTCTAAATAATAAAGCGCACTGGCTTTGGCAGCTAACTGACTCGCTGACGGTGTGTCGCTTAGCCATATCGTGTAGTCAAAGCAGGTAAGAGCGGATAGAAACTCCTGCTTGTTCATATAACCATGACCAAGCTGGAACCACAATTCAGCTTGGTTGGGATCTTGCTTGAGTTGCTGCTGCAATGAGCTCATCCAATCAAAGGAAGTGATTTGTTCGATCGGCTCAGAGGGGGATGGTTTGTCTCCCTGCCACCACAAAGACAAAGGTATTGCCAGCATTAAACTCGCAATCAAGGTTCGTTTCATTGGCATACCCAAGCTTTTGATCATCATTTGATAACTATAACGTGTTAGGATATCTGCATCCTTGATCTAGCTAGACCTATCAACATGAAAAACAAAGTTGTTCCCTCTCAGGAAACACAACAAGATGCAATGAAAATTGCCAAGGCTACGCAAAAGCCCGGTCAAACCAAAGAGCAAACTAAACTGATTGCTCAAGGGATCGAAAAAGGCATTGCGCAGTATAAAAAGCAACAAAAAGAGCGTTCTCGTCAGGCAGATAAGGCGAAGAAAAGAGTTCAGAAAGCCAAGCAACCGACTCAGCAATCAGAGCCATTGCCACAACTGGATCAAGAACCTGTTTCGGCTAAATCATCAATACTTCCGTGGTTATTACTCATCGTAAGTTGGATGGGATTCTTTATTTATATTACTCAGAAATAAAAAAAACCTAGCGATTAACTCGCTAGGTTGATGATCTTCGTTTAAGCACTAAAACCTAAACTGGCGGCAATATCCGATCTTCGATCGGTAACCCATTGGCTATCGAACGGTCCCCAATCCGATAGTTGATAATAACCATCGTTGTGACGCCTGCCATCTTGGACAAACATCAGCTCAATGCCAATCCCCGGTAATGCTTTAATCACGTCTTGAATGGTACGACGCGGCCAGCCTGTTTGCTCAATCAGCTTGGGCACATTTGGGCGCTCTAAGTTTTCAACAAGCAGTGCAAGATACAAGCGCCTTGCAAAGACAGGACTCAATTCCATTGATACCTCCTATAAATTTCTAGAGTCATTATTTCTGTTTTGTCTCGGCGTGTGTTGCGTTCGATCAAAAACTCTACGATCGTCATCGTTTGAAACATCTTTTTTTAGCTCAATGAAATATATCCATCACACTTTTGTCTCGCTGTGTAGTTCCTGCTAGGATGCAGAAAACATATTATAAAAGTCACTTTCGAAGGTTCTAGTATGACAATCACCATGTATGGCATCCCTAACTGCGACACCATCAAAAAAGCAAAAAAATGGCTTGAGGCAGAGGGAGTGGAATACAATTTTCACGATTACCGCAAACAAGGTATCGACAAAGCGATGGTTGAGACATTTTGTCAGCAACTTGGCTGGGAGAACGTCGTCAATAAACGCGGCACAACCTTTCGCCAACTCTCTCAAGAGCAAAAAGATAATCTTGACCAAAACAGTGCGATAGAACTGTTGGTAGAACAACCAGCAATGATCAAGCGCCCTATTCTGGTTACCAATGATACCTACCACCTAGGTTTTAAAGCCGACCAGTACGCCGCTATTTTTTCATAACATAAGTAAAGGATTTCAAGGATGACAGACAGCCCGACTCTGGCTCTCGCAAAAGATTTAATTAGCCGTCAATCAGTAACACCAGAAGATGCAGGCTGCCAAGATGTAATGATTAAACGTCTTGAGGCTCTTGGCTTTAATATCGAAGTGATGGTGTTTGAAGACACCACTAACTTTTGGGCTCGCCGTGGCACCGAAGCACCACTCTTTGCCTTTGCTGGTCATACAGACGTTGTTCCTGCCGGAAAGCTAGAACACTGGGATACGCCACCTTTTGAACCCACCATTAAAGGTGAGTTTTTGCATGGTCGCGGTGCTGCGGATATGAAAGGTTCGTTGGCGAGTATGATTATCGCAGTAGAACAATTCATCGCCGAGAACCCAAACCACAAAGGTTCAATTGGCTTTCTCATCACCTCAGATGAAGAAGGTCCGTTTATTAACGGCACGGTCAGAGTTGTTGAAGCTCTCATGGAACGTGGCGAAACCATCGATATGTGTATCGTGGGCGAACCCTCCAGTACTGAAGTGGTCGGCGACGTGGTCAAAAATGGTCGGCGCGGTTCTATTACTGGCGATCTCACGGTTAAAGGGATTCAAGGTCACGTTGCTTACCCACACTTGGCGCGCAACCCAGTTCATCAATCACTAATGGCTATCCACGAATTGGCGACCACTGAGTGGGACCAAGGCAATGCCTATTTCCCGCCAACCAGTTTTCAGATCCCCAACGTACACGCCGGTACAGGCGCATCGAATGTGATTCCTGGTGAATTCAACGTGCAGTTTAATTTGCGTTTCAGTACTGAACTTAGCAATGAGATTATCGTTGAGCGTGTGACTGAGACTCTGGATAAACATGATCTGGATTACCAGCTTAAATGGACGTTCAACGGCGACCCATTCCTGACTGATACTGGCGCACTGCTTGACGCCGTCGTCGATGCAGTAGACGCCGTTAATCAGACTAAACCAGCTCTATTGACAACAGGCGGTACGTCAGATGGCCGTTTTATCGCAAGAATGGGTGGTCAGGTCGTTGAGTTAGGTCCGGTAAATGCGACTATTCACAAAGTGAACGAGTGCGTCAAAATCGCTGACTTAGAAAAACTCACTGCAATGTATCAGAAAACTCTAGAGAACTTACTCGCGTGATCATGACACCTGAGCAGCTAACCGGACAAACCAGCTCCCATTTAGTCGAAACTATTGTCGGGCAAAAAGCTTTTTTGGTTCATCCACAAGTGAGTCATGATCTGTTGTCCCTCAAAACATCGGCTGCTCAGGCTGGCTTTAATCTCAACATCGCCAGTGGATTTCGCGACTTTGAGCGTCAGAAAACCATCTGGAACAACAAGATGTCGGGAAACACCATGATTCTAGGCAGTAACAGCCAACCTTTAGAGGTGGGAGGCCTGTCTGAAGAGCAAAAGGTGATGGCCATTTTACGCTGGTCTGCCCTGCCTGGGGGCAGCCGCCACCATTGGGGAACCGACTTCGATCTTTTTGACCGAGACAGTCTGCCAGCCGATACTCAATTGCAACTGGAGCCTTGGGAATATCTTAGCGGTCATCAAGCTAAGTTCTATCTCTGGTTGAAAGAGAATCTTGCTCAGCACGGATTCTTTTTCCCCTATGCAAAAGACCTTGGTGGCGTTGCCTTTGAGCCATGGCACATAAGTCATCGTTCTAGTGCAGAGCAGTGCTTGCGACTATTGACGCTCTCAACTCTTGAGCAACAGCTTGAGAGAACGCCTATTTTGGGTCAGCAAGCGGTGTTAGCGCAGCTAGAAACGATCTACAATCAGTTTATTAGTAATATTTGTCAGTAGGTATTGTGATGGAATTCCTCACCAACCCTTGGGTTATCATCTTTATTGTTCTGAGTGTCATCATTGGTAACATTGCCGCACTAAAATACACAGCCAAGATGAAGTTTGGTCAGATAGACAAGAAGCCTGATTCCACAAAAGAGTCAGAGAGTAAACCCGATAGCCACAACGAAAAAGACCCGCAATAGTCGCAGGTCTTTTATTATCATGTCTCTTACTACTTAATGTGATCCCAAGAGATATTGGAAACGATGCGACAATTGTCGCACTTGAAATAGAAGATATCGTGTAAGGGTTGGTCCAAAAGCCATTCTCCACCGCACTTTGGACACTTGCGCGCTTGCTCATCCGCAAGACTTTTTCCACCCACACGGTATTGGTAGTAATACGTGGGTATCTTAGTGATGTACTCAATCCGACCACGTAAATCCCAACCGCGCTTAAATAGAACGCTGTCAGTATCGCAAATCTCATGCAAAGCGGCATGTTCTGCTCGGCAGCCACCTGCCATCTGGATCTCGTCACATGCCTGCCACTCTGTTTGCCACTTAATCACGGCTTTATGGTCACCATTGAGCGTCGGATCATTGCGATAAAGTGGGATGGGTAGCAGGGTTTCTCCACTACGCAGTGGAGAACATGTATGAACATACGTGGTATACAAAACTTGCCAGCTTGGCGCTTCTTGTTCCGCCGCCTCTTCTGAGTTTAGGTCGCGCCCAAGTAAACGCATTTTGGGTGCCAGCAGACAAGCTTCAGTTAAGCGATTAAGGCACACTTTGACAAAATCAGAGTGGTAGTTAGGGTGCAAACTGTCTTGCTCAGGACAGACGACGCGAACATAAAACTCGCCATCCCCCATCACAATTGGAAATTCACGGCCGAGCACTTGACCGTTATAACGAAACGCATCCATCAACCCATTAATTGCTTTATCCACTGCCGAGATGGTGGTGTTATCGAAGCACTCGAACTGAAGTTCTACAACGTACATACTTACACCACTGGCTCTAGATTCGCTAAAAACTGCGCGATATCTTCCGCTAAGATATCTCGCTTATCCGTCCCTAAGCGTTCGAGAATGACATTACCAGAAAGGTTGCAGATCGAAATCACGTCCAGTTCCGCATCTGTTGCAGCAATAAATACGGTAGGTTTAAGTTTTAGGCGGCGTTGAGTAACAAGGTGCCCTAAGATGTTTTCTTGTAGTCGAACAAAATCGTCATCACTCCAAACTTGGAGCAAAGTCAGTTCGTTGCCTTGCCAAGTCGCATCCATATCTGCGCTATATTGAGAACCATAAAAGGTCTTGATATCTTGATGTAAGCTCAGCTCTATCGCGCTTTCAACATTGGTAAAATCCGCAGGAGTGTCTCGCTGACAAGCTTGCCACTCTACCGCCTCATCGCTCTTTCTCTCAACGCATGGCGAGACGAGATCCACCAACTCAGTACTCTTCGGTAACTGACCTGATACATCTAAGTGTGCCTGACGATATTTTTCACTGAATGAGAGTAACGCTTGTAAGGCATTATCAGCCATTAGATTCTCCAACATGAATATTCGCTTTTAACAGCGGGATTGCGTAAAATTCTCGACATTCTAATAGAAAATGAACAAAAGTATGAGCAAATATTCTGACGCCAAAGAACTTGCCGGTCTAACCTTAGGCCAAAAGACTGAGTATTCTAACCAGTACGACCCGAGCCTACTGCAACCGGTTCCTCGCAGCCTCAACCGAGATGATCTTGAGCTTGGCGATAGCCTGCCGTTCCAAGGCTGTGATATTTGGACTTTGTACGAACTCTCTTGGTTAAATGACAAAGGGCTGCCACAAGTTGCGATTGGCGAGGTTTCAATCCCTGCGACCAGTGCCAACCTAATCGAATCCAAATCTTTTAAGCTCTACCTAAATAGTTTCAATCAAACCCAATTTTCATCTTGGGACGAGGTGGAGCGCGTATTGGTCAAAGATCTGTCTCAATGCGCTGGCGAAGAGGTTTCCGTCACCGTTCGCTCTGTTGTTGACTACACCGATTCACTCATCGTCACTATGGATGGAGAGTGTATTGATGAGCAGGACATCGAAATAACTAGCTATGACTTCGACAGAACACTGATTCAAGGTGCTGCTACAGGCGAAGTGGTAGAAGAGAGCCTACACAGCCACCTGCTTAAATCAAACTGCCTAATCACCAACCAGCCAGACTGGGGCAGCGTTGAAATTCAATACAAGGGTAAGCAGATAGATCGTGAAGCACTGCTACGCTATATCGTTTCCTTCCGTGAACACAATGAGTTCCATGAACAGTGTGTTGAACGTATTTTCACTGACATAATGGAATTTTGTCAGCCTGAAACCTTGACCGTTTACGCACGCTACACGCGTCGCGGAGGCTTGGACATCAACCCATATCGTTCAAATGTGAACAGCCAGCCAAATCATAATCAACGTATGGCTCGCCAATAGGAATTACTCAGAATGATAAGAATACGCTGGAAACACTACATCTGCGCTTTGATGCTGATGGTGTCTTCACCCCTGATGGCGAGTACGATTTATTCTTCACCATCACTAAACGAAGCGAATAATCTGGTCAATATTGTTCCCAAACAGGCGAAACAATTAGCGACGGATTATCTTAACCAGCGTACCTTATCTGATAAAACCGAGCAGAGCCCTTCTGGCATTTCTCGAGATGAAACCGACAGTCGGACACGCACTCCGGGTAGCACTATCGATGCGTTAAGAATAGTGGCTCAAGCAGATTTTAATATCGGTAATGTACACGGCGCTCTAAAATATCTGCAAGAAGCGAAAACCTTAGCTCAAACCTATCGATTACCCTATTTACTTATCGAAACCAAGCTCGACGAACTTAGGCTCAACTGGCTTATTGATGGTAACGCGATCAAAGCAAGAGACGCGCTATCAAAAGTCGAACAAGAGTTTGACCAA
This sequence comes from Vibrio sp. M260112, assembly GCF_036533775.1. Taxonomy (NCBI): domain Bacteria; kingdom Pseudomonadati; phylum Pseudomonadota; class Gammaproteobacteria; order Vibrionales; family Vibrionaceae; genus Vibrio; species Vibrio sp. M260112. Next base: position 145,988 of record NZ_JATABH010000005.1, read on the forward strand.
ATTGGCAATTCACAACAGCTCGCTCGTGGATTGAAATACAACATCATCATGCTCAAAGCCGCCATTGCGTCAAAAGAAGGTGAAATTGCCATCGCAGATGAGTATTACCTAGCAGCTAAGCCGTATGTTGAAAGTGCGAAGTCAATCCAGACATGGATCGAGTATCACACAACTGTGGGTCAGCACCTGCTTGCTAACAAGAAGTACAATCGAGCGCTCTCTGAATTACTCATCAGTTACTGGAAATCGATTGAAACAGACTCAGCTCGACAGCTCGCTGAGGTCAACCGCACTCTGGGCCAGCTCTTCTACGAACGAAAGGTATTAGATAAGGCCAACGACCACTACTCACAGGCGGCAGACTTTTTCGACAACTATCAGAACTCCCCTGCCCTTGCTCCCATTCTCAAAAGCATGGGGGACATCTATTTCCAGCAGGCAAAATATAATCTCGCATTAGTTCATTACTTCAACGCAATGGATCATGAACGTCTACAGAACAATATTGAGAGCGTGATTGAAATTCGCATCTCTCTTGCGGCTACCTACTTGCATCTAGTCAACTACACATTGGCTGAGCAATATTTAGACCGAGCACAAGAGTTACTGGCCTATGCGGATATTCCACGGTTAAAGTCCTATGCGTATCTCCTTGAATCCGGTTTAGCTCTTCATAAACAGGAGCCACAAAAGGTAATTAACAAAGCGCGTAAGGCTCTAGAAATTGCCAAACAGCAGCAGGATATCGGCACGCAAAAATCAGCGTGTCAGCTGCTTTACCTCGGCTACGAACTCAATAAAGAGTATAAGCTTGCTCTCAAATATCTGGTTCAATACAACTCCTTGGCGACCATTGAGCAGCAGCAACTCGATCTGATCAGCGAAGACGCATTTCGTCAGCAGAAGGAGTTCGTCGAGCAAACTCTTCATCTCAACGGACAGAAAGAGCAGTTGGAGAAGACGCACAACGAATATCGCAAGTTCCAAAACATTACCTTTACGCTGTTTCTTCTCTGCGCCTTACTGTTTATCTTCTTGTTGCGCCGTGGTCACGTAATCAATGTCCAGAAAGAAGAGCTCGATGAGCTTAATGAAGACCTTTATACGCATTCCCGTTCAGGGCTGAAAAACCTACGGATGCTCAATGCGAAGTTGCCAGCTTCACTAGAAGAAAGCAGCCACAAGTTTGAAAAATGGCATGTAGGGGAACTGATACATGAGCCACTTAATGATCGTTTACGTTTTGTGATGATTGATGTCCCTTTCCTGCGCAATATGTACCTTCAACATGGTTATCAGGAAGGACTCAAATTAGAACGTGCATTTGGCGATTATCTACAACAAAAAGTGGAGCACCCTGCGCGTATTTACCATTTTTCCGATGCCAATCTGCTTTATATCGAACCAAATAGTAAAGACAGTACCGATCCAGAGGCCATGTTCGAAAAGATCCAACAATGGATCATGGAATTCAAGCCTGATCGGATTCTTAACCGCGTCATTCGTATTGGTATGGCAGACTATCCATTCCTTCCAAGAGCGTATACTGCGGTTAATGATAAGGAACTAATTGATGTACTACTGATGTCAACCAGTACCGCTCGCACACTGAGTATGAAAGAACATTCAAGTCAGTGGGTCTATTTAAAAGCCATTGAAAACGCACCTGCTGCAAGTTTAGCCACTGGTAATATCCGCAAGGCTTGCAAGCATTCCATCAACCAAGGGCTAATAAAAGTACACTCTTCGTTCAAGAATGAGGACAGCATCAAAAAACTACTAAAAGATGAGTAAAAGCTCGTCAATCAAACGTGGTAAGTCGTGACGCCATCGTTTTATTTGATATTATCGACAGATTAATAAATAAATTAGATTCTATCTTTAAGTTTAGATTTTCATGGGCGTCCTCGAACAAGATCTTCAGTCACAGCTGCACAACCTGAAATCTCAATTGGAACAGGTTCGATTGACACAAAGGGATACCTCGTTCAAATTTAAAAGAGAACAAAAGGTACTCCAACGCATTATTGCGTCGCTTAGTGCCGCCTATAAAAGTGAAAACCCGCGACTTCAGACGGGTCTAATAGAACTAAAACAAGCTATAGAGCAACAACAAGACGTCAGTACACTAATACCGAAACTCGCGGTATTAGAACGCTTGCTTAAACAACAAGGCTTGGCTATGGAAAAACAGACAGAGCACTTAGACACGCAAATTAAACACAGCGGTGAAACCCTGCTGCGTCTTACTGGGCTGCCCGCTAAGATAAAACGCGATCTACGTGATCTACTGAGTTACTCCAGCGGTCTTGAGCACTCTAAAGCAGAACAAGCTCTGCGTCTTCTCAGTCTCTACGAACGCTCTGTTAAAATCATCACTTCTAATCCTGATTTCAGCATTAATAAGATCTCCAGCAGCTCCGACCGTGAATTGCTGCTGAGGTTGTCTGAAGAGTTACAGCACCTTATTACCGAACTGGACTTTGAGGGCGAATCAGGCGAGTTGCTGGCCGATATTCGAGCTAAATTGCTTATTGGCGTTAATAGCCACGTATTACTTGAGATGACGCTGCAAACTCTCAAGTTGGTCATTGATGGCACCCATTATGAGCGTAAGACCTCTGAACAGTTCCTAGAACAAGTCAATGCGTCTCTGTCATCCACACTGAAAAGTTCAGCGCAAAACGTCCAGCAATCACACAGTTATTTTGAACATCGCCAAGAAATGAACGGTGAACTCACCGATCTGCTGAGCGATACTCAAGCAAAAGTGACGTCGGCAACCAATCTGGAGTCGCTGAAATCACAAGTAACACCGCTACTTGCTCAACTCAATTCTTTGACGGAACGATTAAAGCATGCCGAACAACGTGAGCAAGCCTTGCTTGAACGTATGGACTATGGCAAGAATCAACTGGAAGCCTTATACGAGGTAACGCAAGACTACCGCCGCCGTTTAGAAGATCAGGCTCAGCGTATGTTATTGGACCCGCTGACGAAGGTATATAATCGTGCCGCCTTCAGTGATCGTTTAGAACTCGAGTATCGACGCTGGATTCGCGCCCAACACTGCTTACGGGTGGTGCTGCTGGATATTGATGGCTTTAAGTCGATCAACGACAGCTTTGGTTATGCGGCGGGAGACAAAGCCCTTAAGATCATTGCTCGTACCATTAAGAAAGAGCTGCAAGATACCGACACGGTTGCACGTTTTTCTGGCGAAGAGTTCATTCTTTTGCTACCAGAAGTCACTGACACTGACGCATTTAATCTTATTCAGACTATACAGACTCAGGTCTCTAAACTGCCGTTCAAATTCCGTGACCGTAATTTAACCATCACACTCTCCGCCGCGAGCACAGCTTTCAAAGACTCTGACACTCCAGAAGAAGTGCTAGAGCGAATCAACTTGTGCCTGAACGAAGCGAAAAGTATCGGTAAAAACCAGCTCGTTTGGCGTTAAACCTTCTGTCGCCAACTCTCCTGCCACAATGAAACTGTGATTGATCTATATATATCAAACAGTTAGCTTTTATATCATCAAAAACCTGCTAAGCTTAAAAGACCGTTGCTGAACAATAACTACTTGTTGGCAACTCATAAGGACAAGAATAACAACGATAATGTACTCGACTAGAGTACTGTTCAAGGAGGTCACTATGATCACGCATATCAGTCCAGCTGGCAGTATGGACTTACTCTCTCAACTTGAAGTTGAGCGCCTTAAGAAAACTGCTTCGAGTGATCTTTACCAACTCTACCGTAACTGTACTCTAGCGGTCCTCAACTCAGGTAGTCATACTGACAACTCAAAAGAGCTGCTGGATAAGTACAAATCATTTGATGTAAACGTGGTGCGCCGTGAGCGTGGTATCAAACTAGAGCTAAGTAACGCTCCAGAGCATGCGTTCGTTGATGGAGAAATCATCAAAGGTATCCAAGAACATCTGTTCTCGGTTCTGCGTGATATCGTCTACGTTAACATGCACCTTGCGGACAATCAGCGTCTCAACTTAACCAACGCTAGCCATATCACTAACCTTGTTTTTGGTATCTTGCGCAATGCGGGGGCACTCACTCCGGGTATCGAACCTAACCTTGTTGTCTGCTGGGGTGGCCACTCGATTAATGCAACAGAGTACCAATACACACGTGAAGTCGGTAACGAACTGGGTCTACGTGAGTTGAATATCTGTACAGGTTGTGGCCCCGGCGCAATGGAAGGGCCGATGAAAGGCGCGGCAATTGGACACGCCAAACAACGTTACTATGAACAACGCTATCTTGGCCTCACTGAACCATCGATCATTGCCGCAGAGCCGCCAAACCCGATCGTGAATGAACTGGTTATCATGCCTGATATCGAAAAACGTTTAGAAGCGTTTGTGCGAATGGCGCATGGTATTGTTATCTTCCCTGGAGGTGCGGGGACCGCAGAAGAGTTGCTATACATTTTGGGTATCATGATGCACCCAGAAAACGCAGATCAACCTCTACGTATCGTACTAACAGGGCCTAAAGAGAGTGCAGAATACTTTAACTCCATTGACCGCTTCATTGGGGATACGCTCGGTCCAGATGCTCAGAAGCATTACCAAATTGTTGTCGACGACCCAGCCAAAGTCGCTCAAATCATGAAACAGAGCATGGCAGAAGTCCGTCAACACCGTAAAGACACCGGTGACGCCTACAGCTTCAACTGGTCACTAAAAATTGAGCCAGAGTTTCAGTTACCGTTTGACCCAACGCATGACAATATGTCGAGCCTTGATCTGCACCTCAATCAACGCCCAGAAAATCTCGCCGCAGCCTTGCGTCAAGCCTTCTCTGGAATCGTGGCTGGTAACGTAAAAGCAGAAGGGATCCGAGAGATTGAACGACATGGTCCATTTATATTGGACGGCGATGCAACTCTGATGAAAAAAATGGATAAGTTGCTTAGAGACTTCGTTGAGCAAGACCGTATGAAACTGCCAGGGGGCACCGCATACGAACCTTGCTATCAGATTAAGACCAGTAGTTAGTGACTGGCATTCTTAGCTTCATCCGATACAATAAGGGCCCTGTGCCCTTATTTTTTTGATTTGTATGTCTATTCATCTTGTTATTATCGATGCGCTAAACCTGATCCGCCGAGTCCATTCAGCCCAACCTGATCCCAACGATATAGCAAGAACGATATCAACCACATCTCGTACCCTGCATAGGATATTGTCTGAGTCCAAGCCGACGCATATCATCGCAGTGTTTGACCACCACTTGCAAGAGCGAGGATGGCGAGCGGAAATACTTCCAGAATACAAACAAAATCGGAAGCCAATGCCAGAGCCTTTACTACAAGGGTTAGAGTCGATCCAAGATGCATGGTGGAAGATTGGAATCGATTCGTTACTTTCTGAAGGTGATGAAGCTGACGATCTGGTAGCGACACTCGCCATGAAAGTCGCCAACCACAATGAGAAAGTCACTATTGTATCGACAGATAAGGGCTACTGTCAGTTACTCTCACCGACTCTGCAAATCCGTGACTACTTCCAACATCGTTGGTTAGATGAACCATTTATCGAGAATGAGTTTGGCGTTAAATCTAAGCAATTGGCGGATTACTGGGGATTAACTGGGATTAGCTCAAGTCAGGTAACGGGTGTACCAGGCATTGGTCCTAAAGCCGCAAAAGAGATTCTGAATCAATTTGAAGATATCGAGCAAGCTTACGCCAGTGAAGCGCTCCCCGCTAAGTACAGAAAAAAACTCGATGAACATATAGAGTCAGCGCGCCGATGCAAACAAATAGCCGCTCTGAAAACGGATATAGAGCTTGGGTTTAACTTGCAAGATATTCGTTTTACTGGTGCTAAAGAGTAAAAAATTAGCACCTTAATCAACCGAACAAGGTAAGTTAACCAACTTCTACGTTAACCACTCGATACTAAATGGCCATTATCTGCTCATCAAGCTATAGAACCAAGATCAAATTGTTTGATATTGAAACAATCCTGATACTCAACCAACAGCATAAAGATGAAAAATCAGTGTGATTCAAATGACAAGCGATCGAGGGCAAGTGCTCACACATCCCCCTCGCTATGTTGGGTATCTAGGAAGCCTTAATCTTTAACCGCCATGAGTGGTACTGTACGTTAACGTTATGGCTTTCTCCCTTTTCCTCGAGGAGAAAAAATGGCCACTTTAGCGTATACCATAGATATAGAAGGACTCGGCGATGATGCCTTGGTTGTGACTCAGTTCGATGGGCAAGAGTCCTTGTCTGCCAGCGTGTTTCATCATCGACCTTGTTACGGTTTTTGTTATCAAATCACCTTAGCCAGCCGTCGGCATGACTTAAC